>JADFUQ010000612.1 GCA_015222065.1 Bacteroidota bacterium | reverse complement strand
GGCGAGGGGGCGACAAAGAGAAGAGGCGAAAAGGAGAAGAAAAGAGAGCAAAGAAACATGTGTTTACCCGTAACACGAAACTCGTAACTCGTAACAGCTTGATGTAAAGCAAAATGCGAATAGCTTAACTTTTTAGGTATACCCTCTTAGACAAAATGCTGTGTTCCATATTACTCCTGAAGTTTAAGTGAATACAGGATTGTTTCAACCTGTCTCAGGAGTTCTCTTTTTTTATCACCAGGAGCATATACAAAACCATCAACAGTTATCACCCTGTTAGTCACCTCATCAACAGTTGACAAACTAATAAACGGTCCTCCCATAAATCCATTCTCCAGTTTCCACAATCCACGTAGCTCAGCAAAATACCGGTTTCCAATCTCAAATTCTCTGAATTCAGGTTTTAATATTTCTTCTGTTGACATATATGAACCATCCCGGGGTCCGGGAACATATTTTCTTAAATAATAATTTCTCTTTTCAATAAGGTATTCGGGTGTAAAAGTATTTGTATCTGTATAAGGATAATGATAAATAAAAATACCCTGACTGATTAATTGAGGTTCATTAGCCACCCACGCAAAATCCACTTCATCAACATCCAAACTATACCCTGTAGGAATTGTCAAATGCAGATGGTGGCTATTTTCAATGCTCTTTACAATATCCGGTTCCATCAACCCTTTGTAATAACCATTCAGCCGGGCACGTTCTTTTGTGTTCAGCCGGTTAATAATTTCATGCCCGTTATGTTTAAGTAACTCAATTGCAGATGCATCATCAGGTGCATCTATATTAATTATTAACTGGGGATAAGCCCATTTGTTTTTCCGGATTGTAATTTTCGGCTCCTTAATATCCTTACCCGTTTTGCAAAAGATAATATTTCTGTGTGGTTGGTGTAATTTCGAAAAATTACCAGGTGTAATATTTATAAGGTCGAAAATCGGTTCAGGCTGAGGAAGACCATACTGTTCATGGGCTAAAAGATCCCGGAAGGCCTGTCCCAGATCACCTTCCCATTTCTCCTTTTTGACAATCAATAATATTTCACCGGTTTTCCCAGATATTTTAGGCAAAAAAATTGCATCGTTTGTATTATCGCTTTTACAGGAAAACAGAAACGAAACAAGGATTATTATTAAACCGCTTTTAAAATATTTCCGGGTTTTCATCTGTCTAAAATTTTTCGATATCAATATTCATAAAAAACCTGCCAGTATTCAATAAAAATACCGGCAGGTATAACAACTATCTTTGAAAAGGAATATTCTCAGTTTTTCTACTCAATTTTTTCCTTTTCCTTATCCTCTTTTTCATCAGCACTATTATCCTTTGTTGCTTTCTTGAATTCTTTCATTCCCTGTCCTATTCCTTTCATCAGTTCAGGTATTTTTCTTCCGCCAAACAGAATAACAAATCCAATGACTATTATAATAATCTCAGGAGGACCTATAAAACCGGCAATAATTAATGATATCATATTCTATTTCTTTTTATTTTAAGTGATACAAATTTATAATATTTTCATTGTTAAACCTAATTCAAAGGTTTTTTGTTTATAATCATTTATTAAACAATCTTATAATATCATTCCCGTTAGCAAATAACAGCAAGGCAACCAGGATGATCATACCAGTCATCTGGGCATATTCCATAAATTTGTCACCAGGTTTTCTGCCTGTTATCACTTCATACAAAAGAAACATTACATGACCGCCATCTAATGCAGGTATTGGTAAAATATTCATTATAGCAAGAATGATTGATAAAAATGCTGTAAGATTCCAAAAAGAATGCCAATCCCATACTCCGGGAAAGATACTTCCAATAGTGATAAAACCTCCCAGTGATTCATAGGCTTTGGTATCTTTGGAAAAGATAAGTTTAAACTGTTTCAAATAATCCTGCAAGGTTTTTACCCCTTTTGCAATACCCGCAGGTATTGATTCAAAAAAGCCATATTCAATCTTCTTAAATTCCAAAAATTCCTTGAAATTCCTTCTAATACCTATCATCCCCTGGTCATTTACCATCACCGGGATCTCCAAATTTTCATTATTTCGTTTTATCTGCAATGAAACTTTTCTCTCTTTACTTTCACCCAGTTTCTTTTTAAATTGATCATAGTACTCATAAATCTCATTGTTAATTCCTAATATTTCATCGCCTGTTTGTAATCCTGCTTTTTTAGCTGGTGATTCTTTGAGAAAACCTTCAACAAGCAGGGGAGAAAACGGGAACCTTGCATCAATTCTTCCTTTTCCTTTTATAAGTAAAGGAATAAAATTTTTTTGGATGTTTATGTTAAGTATTCTGCCATCTCTTATAACCTGAATAGATTTTCTTTCATTTAATACAATATCAGGAATAATCTTGTAAAAGTTTTCAATCTCCTGGTTATCAACACTTAAAATTTTGTCTCCATTCCTCAGTCCCATTTCAACACCAACTGAATCAACCAGTATCCCATATTTAACATTCTCAGTAGGCATATACTCTTCACCCCATACAAAAAGCACCAGGATATAAATCATAATAGCCAGTAAAAAATTTACCATCACGCCACCCAGCATAATAATCAGCCGTTGCCACGAAGGTTTTGATCTGAATTCCCAAGGTTCGGCAGGCTTTTTCATTTGTTCCCTATCCATTGATTCATCAATCATCCCTGATATCTTAACATAACCGCCCAGTGGCACCCATCCTATTCCGTATTCCGTTTCACCTTTTTTGAATTTCAATAATGAAAACCACGGATCGAAAAACAAATAGAACTTCTCCACACGCGTTTTAAACAGTTTGGCAAACATGAAATGTCCAAACTCATGCAGGATAACCAGTATTGATAAGCTTAAAAGGAACTGTGCTATTTTGATAAAAACTTCCATCCGTTTAAGTTACTATTTTTATATCTATGAATATTTTCTTAAAAGTAATTCCGCAAGCCTGTAGCTTTCAAGATTTGTCTCCTCCAGTTCTTCAATTCCCGGTTTCTTAATAAATGAAATGGTGTTCATGACCTTTTCAATAATATCCGACATTTCCATAAACCCTACTTTTTCATAAAGAAATGCATGAACAACAGCTTCATTTGCAGCATTTAAAGCACAGGGAATATTGCCTCCCCTGTACATTGCCTCGAATGACAGTGCAAGGTTACGAAATTTTTTTATATCTGCCTGTTCAAATGTCAGTTTTGGATAATCAGCAAAACTGAATCGGGGAAAGTCTGATTCCATTCTTTTAGGATAGCCAAGAGCATACAGAATGGGAAGTTTCATATCGGGCCTTCCCATTTGTGCTTTTATAGATCCGTCACAAAACTGAACAAGCGAATGGATCACTGATTGTGGATGAATCAAAATTTCTACCTGTTCCGTATCAACACCAAAAAGCCACCTGGCTTCAATAGCTTCAAGTCCTTTATTCATCATTGATGCAGAATCAATCGATATCTTTTTACCCATATTCCAGTTAGGATGGTTTAATGCTTCTTTAACAGGGACATTTTTCAAATCATCAATAGAATAATTTCTGAATGGTCCGCCGGAAGCAGTAAGATATATCTTTTCAATTTTGTTATTTGTCTCGCCTGCAAGACACTGAAAAATAGCAGAATGTTCGGAGTCAACCGGAATTATCTGTACTCCTTTATCCTGAATCATCCGGACAATTAGCTCACCAGCTATAACAAGTGTCTCTTTATTAGCCAGAGCTATATCTTTCCCCGCATTAATAGCGCTAATAGTTGGTTTTAGTCCCGAATAACCAACCACAGCGGTTAATACCAAATCAACCGACTCCATCTGAACCACCTGACATATAGCATCTCTACCTGCAAAAACCTTAACCGGATAATTTTTCAGAACCTCAGTAACGTATTCATACTCACATTCATTACCAATAACAACAGCATTAGGTTGAAATTCAATGGCCTGCTTTATTAACAAATCTGCATTTTTGTTTGCTGTTAAAACCTCAACACTGAATTCCTCTTGAAAAGCAGCCACTACCTGAAGAGTCTGAGTCCCTATTGATCCTGTTGATCCTAATATAGCAATACCTTTTGGCATCTATTTACGGAATTTAACTTGCTGGTTACTGGTT
>JADFUQ010000124.1 GCA_015222065.1 Bacteroidota bacterium | reverse complement strand
GTGATTCCGGCTTTTTTTTTGCGCGTTTAAATATTTTCTGAAGGGCGGTTGTACTGATGGGATTATTCTCATTCTTCCCCGTAAACAGCCAGTTAACCGGGCGGAAGCCTCTGTAGTAGTCTCTCAAATCCGGTAATAATTTTTTGGATAAAACTGCGTAACGATCCTTTTTCCCTTTGCCCTGATCTACCCGTATCTGCATCCTTTGGCTGTCTATATCACTCACTTTCAGATGAGTGGCCTCATTTATCCTCAACCCGGCTGAATAGATAGTCATAAAGATCACTTTATATTTTAAATTATCCAGCGCTTCAAAAATCGCCTGCACTTCTTTTCGAGCTAATACGACGGGCAGCTTCTTTTCTCCTATTGATGAAGGTATTTTGAAATTTTCCCAGGGACGGGCAAGAACTTGCTCATAAAAAAATTTAATACCGCACCGAGTGCCATTCATTTGTGAAAAACTCGCCCGTTTCTCTTTCTTCAGATAGTACAGATATTCCTTAATTTCCGCTTCGCCAAGTTCTTCCGGCGATTTACCAAAATAACGGACAAAACCTTTCATATAACCAGTGTAAGCTTCGATGGTCCTTTCACTAAAGTTTCGTAACTCCATCGCTATCAGCATCTTGTCATACAATTTCCCCATAATACACCTCTCATTATGTTTTATGATACTTAGAGTAAATTTGAACTATATATTATCAAAAATTATAATGAAAAGTGAAGAAAAAAAACAAATGATGATATGAAGAAATGAATGATAGAATTACAAAGAATTATCTACTAATCGCTAACCCAAAGCTACCGCAAAGCGGTTTCGTTCAACGTTGCGGTTCACCTGTCGCAAGGCTTTCCAGTGACCTTGGTAAATGTTGAAACCTATCTAAAACCAAATACTTTCAAAGCGGCTCAGCCCCCTGCGATCAGGTGAAACCGCCTTGTTATGCAATTTTCCTGGTCTACAATAAAAGCGTTATAAAAATACATACACATAATAGTAACAGTAGCTGTAAAACACCGATATCAAAAAAAGTAGCGCTAATTAAGCTTTGAAATTATTGCTGTTGCTAATAAGCCGACACCCAGACCAGCTATGATGCTACCAACAAAATATAGTGCAGATTGATTTAGAAAGAAAAAACCAACACCTATCCCCAATAAAACTCCGCCACCAATAGCCCAAGTGCTTTTGTCAGATTTATTGCCATTATCACTCATAATATTTCTCTCCTTTTATGATAAAAATTGCATAACGGACAGTGCTAAGCCGCACCAAACATCTGCCATAAACTACAGTAAATTAATGAACTTTCCAATGCTACGAACCCCGACACCAACGCTACGCGTTTGGTGTCGGTTTGAGCACATTGTTAGCATTTACATTATAAAAGTAATGAAGTATAAATTACACTTCATGATATAATTATTTTGCGAATATCATTTTTTTAATTAACCTTTTATTACCTACTTTTAATACATATATATATATTCCATTAGATACAAG
>JADFUQ010000123.1 GCA_015222065.1 Bacteroidota bacterium | reverse complement strand
TGGCTGTTGATGCCGTTGTTCTTTTATGCATGTAGTAAACAGACAGGGGAACAGTCCGGAAATCATTTGTTTACACTCATGCCTGCTTCTGTTACCCACGCTGATTTTATCAACCATCTGGATTACGATAAACAACTTGATAAAAAGTTTAATATATATACATACCGTAATTTTTATAATGGCGGTGGAGTGGCTTTAGGAGACGTGAATAATGATGGGCTCATCGATATATTTTTGACGTCTAATATGGAACCTAACGTGTTGTATTTGAATAAGGGAAATCTTGAGTTTGAAGATATATCAGACCGGGCGGGTATTGCCGGCAAGGGTCAGTGGTCAACAGGTGTAAGCTTTGCCGATGTAAACGGAGACGGGTGGACGGATATATATGTGTGTAACTCGGGAAATGTAAAAGGCGATGAAAAGCGGAATGAATTGTATATCAATAACGGGGACCTGACATTTTCGGAACAGGCGGAAGATTATGGCATAAATGATTCCGGTTATTCTACACACGGGGCGTTTTTTGATTATGACAAGGACGGTGATCTCGACTTGTATTTGCTAAACAATTCTTTTAAAGCCATTAGCAGTTTTAGTCTGAAAGATAACCAACGGTTTGTTCGGGATTCTATCGGTGGGGATAAGCTTTTCAGAAACGATGGCAATAAATTTACGGATGTTAGTGTTGAAGCGGGTATTTATGGAAGCGTGATTGGATTTGGATTGGGTGTTACAGTTGGGGATATTGATCAGGATGGTTGGATGGATATATATGTGTCGAATGATTTTTTTGAACGGGATTACATTTATATCAATAATCATGATGGAACATTTAAGGAAACACTGGTAGATATGATGCGATGCACTTCTGCAGCTTCCATGGGAGCCGATATGGCCGATATAAATAATGATCACTATCCGGAAATATTTGTAACCGATATGATTCCCGAGCATGACGCACGCTTAAAAACAAAAACGACGTTTGATAACTGGGATGGTTACAAATCTAATGTTGAAAATGGTTATCACCATCAGTTTACACGCAATATGTTGCATTTAAACAATGCTGACGGCACTTTCAGCGAAATTGGCAGGCTGACCGGTGTATATGCTTCCGACTGGTCGTGGGGCGCCTTGATCATGGATCTCGACAATGACGGTTTGAAGGATATTTTTATAGCTAATGGTATTTATCAGGACCTGACCGATCAGGATTATATTCAATATTTTTCAGATCGGGATATGGTCTTATCTATTGTGTCAGGTAATATTGTGGATTATAAAACTCTGATTGATGCCATTCCCTCGGTTAAAATCCCCAGTTATGCCTATAAAAATATGGGAAACTATAGATTTCAAAATATGGCGGTTCCCTGGGGACTTGCTATGCCGAGTCATTCAAATGGATCTGCATACGGCGATCTGGATAATGACGGTGACCTGGATCTCGTGGTTAACAATGTAAATATGCCCATGTTTATTTACCGTAATGAAACCAATGAACAATTGCCTGACCATCACTATCTAAAAGTAATTTTAAAGGGTGACCCTGGAAATACAGCAGCCATAGGTGCCAAAGTGACGGTCAAACATAAAGGCAATTTTGTATATCTGGAACAAATGCCGATGCGCGGATTTAAATCGACGGTCGATTTCCGCCCTAATTTGGGATTGGGTCCATTAACCATAGTGGATTCCCTCATCATTGAATGGCCGGATGACCGGATTACAATTAAAACAGATGTACAAACAGATCAGATTTTAACTTTATATCAGAAAGATGCCCTTACAATGTCACTGCACATGGTAGATTCTTTAAGCTCTGAAAATAATTATTTTGAAGATATAAGTACGGATAGCAGAATAAATTTCATCCATAGGGAGAATGATTTTGATGATTTTAAACGGGAACGTATAATTTATAACATGATGTCGACCGAAGGACCGCGTATGTGCAAAGGTGATGTAAATGGAAATGGACTGGATGACATATATATTTGTGGTGCCAAAGGACAGCCGGGAGCCTTGCTGATGCAGCATGCGAATGGTGCCTTTGTGCCAGTTGATAAAACATTGTTCGAAACAGATAAAATATCAGAGGATATAGATTGCACCATGTTTGATGCGGATCAGGATGGGGATTTGGATTTGTATGTTGCCAGTGGAGGTAATGAATTTCCGTTGAGTTCATCGGCTTTGAGCGATCGTTTGTATATAAATGATGGCACGGGTCATTTTGTCAAATCATCGCAAATATTACCTGCGGGAAAGTATGAGAGTACCTCATGTGTCCGGGCTGAGGACTTTGATCACGATGGTGATATGGACTTGTTTGTTGGCCTGCGCCTTAAGCCGTTTTTATACGGTGTACCGGTAAATGGCTATTTATTGGAGAATGACGGGGAAGGAAATTTCACAAATGTAACTGCACAAATTGCCCCGGAGCTTTTAGATGTTGGCATGATCCGTGATATGTTGTGGGAAGATGTGAATGGGGATGGAGATAAGGATATGATCCTGGCGGGAGAATGGATGCCATTGAAAATATTTTTAAATGAGAACGGTATATTTAAAGAAGAAAAGGAAGCCTTTTTTCATGATAAAACACATGGGTGGTGGAATTGCCTGGCAGCCGGCGATTTTGATTCCGATGGGGATGTTGATTTTGTAGCCGGAAACCACGGGTTAAACTCAAGGTTTCAGGCAACACCTGAAAAACCGGTGACTATGTATGTTAACGATTTTGATTTGAATGGTACAGCGGACCAAATTATATGTGTTTACGAAGGTGATACATCGTATCCTTTGGCCTTAAAGCATGATCTGACCAGACAATTGCCAGGGTTGATAAAAAAGTATCCTAAATATGAAATGTATAAAGGTCAGCAGATTACAGATATTTTTACACCGGAGCAATTGAATAATTCTATTCATTTAGATGTTTATGTATTGGAAACCTCTCTGTTTTTTAATGATGGGTTCGGGCATTTTACCAGAAAATCATTACCGGTTGAGGTGCAGTTTTCCACGGTTTTGGCGGCAGAGGTTGGCGACTATAACGGTGATGGGAATATTGATATCTTACTCGGCGGTAATTTGTTCAATGTAAAGCCGGAGGTGGGGCGATACGATGCCAGTTATGGATCGTTTTTGTTTGGTGACGGCCGGGGAGGTTTTAACAATGTCCCATCGAAATTATCGGGATTTCATCTTGATGGAGAGATCAGGGATATAATAGAAGTGACAACCTCAACGGGTGAAATATTGGTGATCGCCCGCAGCAACGATCCCTTACAGGTTTTTAAAGTATTAAGCCGGTGAAGGAATCAATGATAGAATGAGTGAATGAGAGAATGTAGACTGCTGACTGTAGACTGCCGACTGCCAACTGATTAATCACATAGACAGAATTGTAATATAGATTTATGTTTTTGAAAAATTCAACTTTTTTTTTGCTTGTACTTTTATTGGTTTTTTCCTGTAAACCGGAAGAAAAAGAAAGAGATTATTTGTTTACGTTGTTATCCCCTTCCACCACTAATGTTGATTTTATAAACCAACTGACAGAAACCGAGCAATTTAATATCATTGAATATCTTTACTTCAATAACGGTGCAGGGGTTGCCGCCGGAGACGTCAATAACGATGGTCTGATAGACTTGTATTTCACTTCCAGTCAAGAAACCAATAAATTATACATAAACAAGGGAAATCTTAGATTTGAAGACATCACAGATAGGGCCGGGGTGGCAGGAAAGGGTGATTGGACGACCGGTGTTACGATGGCAGATGTGAATGGGGATGGTTTTTTGGATATTTATGTTTGTCAGGTCGGGAATTACAAGAGTCTTCAGGGAAGGAACCAACTATTCATTAATCAGGGTGACCTGACATTTAAAGAAGAGGCCCATGACTACGGACTTGATTTTCAAGGCTTTTCTACCCAGGCAGCCTTTTTTGATTACGATATGGATGGGGATCTTGACATGTATCTGTTGAACCATTCGGTACACACTTTCCGTAGCTATGGTGGTGCTGCTTTGCGCTTTGGTGATGATGCACGCGCAGGTGACAGGTTGTACAGAAATGATGAGGCAGAAGGAGGGCGTGTTTTTCATGATATTACCCGCCTGGCAGGTATATATAGCAGTCAGATTGGTTATGGTTTAGGAGTAAATATCTGTGACATCAATAACGATGGTTTTCCCGATATTTATATATCGAATGATTTCCACGAAAATGATTATTTATATATCAACAACGGTAATGGCACTTTTTCAGAACGATTGACAGAAATGTTAGCGCATACGAGCAGATCCTCGATGGGTAACGATGTTGGAGATATCAACAACGATGGCCTTTTGGATGTGTTGGTTTTGGATATGCTGCCGGATGAGGAAAAAATTTTGAAACAATCGGGAGGGGAAGATGATTATGAACTCTTTCAAATTAAGCTAATATACGGTTATTATCACCAGTTTGTGCGAAATACTCTCCAACTCAATTTGGGTGGAGGATTGTTTAGTGAAATTGGGCGGTTGGCTGGGATTTACGCCACTGACTGGAGTTGGTCACCTTTGTTTTGTGATGTGGATAATGACGGATGGAAAGATCTCTTTATTACCAATGGAATATACCGTAGGGCTAATGATCTGGATTATGTCAAATTTTTAACAGGAGGGAACAGATATTTTCCAACGCGAGATAATAGTGGTGTTCCGAATAGGGTGTTGTACGAGAAGATGCCCCTATATCCAAATGTCAATTATATCTATAAAAACAACGGTGATCTCACATTTTCGAATATGGCCAAAACATGGGGTTTTGACACCCGGTCTTATTCCAATGGCTCCACTTATGCTGATCTCGATAATGATGGCGATTTGGATCTTATCGTCAACAATATCAATGGCTCAGCATTTATCTACAGGAATAATGCCGCAACGCAGTTGAATAACCATTATTTATCTGTTGTATTAAAAGGAAAAGGTTTGAACACACGAGCAGTAGGGACCCGTGTTACTCTGTTTTGTAATGGTCAAAAAATAGTCTCCGAGCAATTTGCAACAAGGGGATTTATGTCCGCCACCTCCGATGTGTTACATTTTGGATTGGGGCCAACGAATGGGATTGATTCACTTGTTGTGCGTTGGCCGGACCGGTCGGAACAAATGTTTTATGATGTGCCGGTTGATCAGGTTATAACATTAGAAATGAAAAAGGCGGGGAAGCCTG
Organism: Bacteroidota bacterium; assembly: GCA_015222065.1. GTDB lineage: Bacteria > Bacteroidota > Bacteroidia > Bacteroidales > VadinHA17 > JADFUQ01. Next base: position 2,751 of record JADFUQ010000123.1, on the reverse strand, counting down.
TAGCAGGAAAAAAGCAGGAAAAAAAGAACGTGAAATTGTTTTCCCGGCTCCGAATCCCGGGACTTGAGTACAGGCACAAAGAAGATGCTTATGTGGATATTAACCGTGAGCGCCTGATACCTCATAATTTATCGGCGGAGGGACCAGCTCTGGCTGTTGGTGATGTAAATGGTGACGGGTTGGAAGATCTATTTGTGGGTGGGGCAAAAGGGCAGGCAGCTATGTTGTTTACACAACAAAATGACGGAACTTTCAGGCCATTGCATGTGCCTCTTTTTATAAAGGACAGCATCACCGAAGATGTAGATGCAGCCTTGTTTGATGCTGATGGAGACGGTGATTTCGATCTGTATATTGTACGGGGAGGCAATGAGGTACCTGTTAAGGATTCATTGCTGGCTGACAGGCTACTCATAAACAATGGAAAAGGAGTATTTAATAAGTGTGAAAAAGGATCATTGCCATTTATGGCGTATAATGGATCCTGTGTGCGGCCAGCCGACTTTGATGGCGATGGTGATTTGGACTTGTTTGTGGGTTCGAGATCTGTACCGGGTGCTTATGGATTGTCACCCGATCAGTTTCTTCTTGAAAATGATGGAAATGGCATTTTTAAGGATGTAACAGATCATCGAATGAAAGAGCTAAAAGATGCCGGTATGGTAACTGACGCTCGCTGGATGGATTATGACCAGGATGGTGACCCGGATTTGGTGTTGGTGGGTGAATGGATGAAAGTATGTATATTTAGGAATGATGAGGGGCATTTTACTGACATAACCAGTCCAACAGGTCTGGATGAAACATCAGGATGGTGGAATTGCATACAAGTTGCTGATGTTGACCGGGATGGAGATTTGGATTTAATTGGCGGTAATTTAGGACTGAATTCATTGCTAAAGGCTTCAAAGCAAGAACCAGTTGAAATGTATGTGAACGATTTTGATAATAATGGTTCGCTTGATCAGGTGATCTGTTCCTATCATAACGGTATAAGTTACCCCATGGCTTCTTTGGATGAGCTGGCTAGACAGATTGCCGGCTTAAAAAAGAAGTATCCCAATTATTCTGATTTTGGAGGAAAGACTGCAAAGGATATCTTTGGAAAAGAAAAATTGGACCAATCCATCATAAGAAGAGCAGTGCTTTTTGAAAGTTGTCTGTTCCTGAATAATGGAGATGGAACATTTGAAATAAATGAGCTTCCCAAAATAGCCCAGTTTTCCCCGGTTCGTGATATTTTTGTTCATGATTTTGACCTTGATGGGAAGAGTGACCTTGTTCTGGCAGGTAACAATTATTCCGTGAGACCTTCTGTCGGTCGTTATGATGCCAGTTATGGCTGGTGTTTATTGGGTGAAACAGGTCATGGATTTAGTGCATTGATGCCGGTGGAAAGTGGCCTTAGTATAAACGGAGATGCAAGGAGGATACATCCAATTGAGGTACTGGGAAAACATTTTTTGGTGGCCGTAGCAAATGATGGAAATCTGCAAATATTCCAATATTAAAGTGAATTTATTCTGAAATCGCTACACCAACATATGAATCTGCTGTTCCATAATATAGAAACCATTTCGATTGATAATATACGAGACCTTCTGCAAATGTCGTTCCTGATTTATATTGACCGGATAGCTCATGCGGAAGGGTTGGTTTTAATAAGTATGTATCGGAACGGGAAATGACTTTTTCCGGATTGTTTATATCAAAAACTACCATACCAACCGAATAAGTTCCTTTTGGCAAGTCAGGGTCAGAGTCTTCTGCTTCAGAGTTTTTACCATTATAGAACAGGACAATACCATGATCCATCATTATTGCAGGTGGTCCGCATTCCGTAAGGTGGCTATCAAATTTATTGCTTCGTGGCTCAACTATTGCTTTAAGTTCTCCCTTTTCATTTAATGATGGATACCAATCGATTAAATTCTCAGACCATGCAAGATTGATAAATTTTTCACCCCAGTACATCCAGTATTTCCCATCAATTTTTGCCACAATTTGCCGGTCTCCATCCATTTTTGTGATAATGGATCCGGATTTAGACCAATAATCTAAAAACAGATCATCATAAGCCCTTGCAAACGCAGGTCCTTTCTTCTCCCAGTTTATCAGGTCTTTTGAAAACGCAATGCTTAACCTGGCAACCTCTTGATTCCATGAAGTATAGGCCATTACATACAGGCCATCTTGTGTTTCAACGACCCTGGGATCTTCACAGCCGCCAGGATAATCGTATTGTAAAAAGTCACTACTGTCGGGATATAAAACAGGCGTAGGATATTTTGTGAAATGGATACCATCTTCGCTATAAGCCAAACCAATTCTGGAAGTTCGTCCACCAAGAATAGCTTCTGGATTATCTTCACAACGAAGTAGTAAATATACCTTGTTGTCTTTTATAATGGCACCCGGGTTAAAGACATCTGCTTTCTGCCACTGTACCAACTCATTTTTTACCGGACAAACAAAAGTTAAAGTTGAATCAGCTTCAACAATCGGGTTTTCGTTTGGTTTATAAAAAGTTTGAAAATCCCAATCAAATGTATGATTTGTATTACATCCAAGGCTAATTAATAGTACTAAATAAAGAATACTCTTTTTCATAATTATTTTCCTTTTTCCCAACCTGCCCCTGACATTTTACAAAAATCATCTTCTCCGGGAAGAACCCTTTATAACCAATTTTGTTTCAATAACCTTTGTTTCAGCCGGATAATCGTTTGGTACTGTTTCAAGCCGTTTTAT
>JADFUQ010000611.1 GCA_015222065.1 Bacteroidota bacterium | reverse complement strand
TATATGGTGGGCCGTGCGCGGCTCGAACGCGCGACTCTCTGCTTAAAAGGCAGATACTCTACCAGCTGAGTTAACGGCCCTGTTAAAAGAATAAATACCTAATCACAAATTTCATTCTTGTCAATAAAAATAGTTGTTATTGTTGTCAACAAATAGATTTGTCCGCTTTTAAAATAGCAGGTTGACAACGATGATAGCACCCAGTATTTTAATTCCACGTACATGTAAATTGATGAGAATTGTCATTGCATACTGGATGGAACCATAAATTATAGCTTTTTAATTTCTTATCTTTTTTTTGCTTTTTATCCATGTTTGGTAAAAAAACTACAACATCTGAAAATATTTTAATTTTAGGACTTGGCGGAGTCGGGTTTTATCTGGCAAAACGACTGGTACATGAAGGTTACGCTATCACAGTCATAGAGTCAGATAGCAGACTGATTCGCTATGCTGGTGGGAATATTGATGCCCGGCTTATTCAAGGCAACGCTATGAGCATCGAATGCTGGAAAGAAGTAGGCGCAAAAAATATGGATTTTCTCATTGCCGTTACTGATAATGACGCCGTGAATATGTTGTCTTCAATGATTGCGGATCGCTTTGGAATTCAGCATAAGATTGCCCGTGTTCGGTCCCTTGGGTTTGGGAAAAAAGATTCTATTCTCAATGCCCAGGATTTAAAAATTGATTTGTTTATTCATCCGGAAGAGTTGGCCGCTCAAGAAATTGTAAGGCTGATCAAACGCACAGCAGGAAACGAAATAATAGATATTGCCAATGGGCAAATGCAGGTCGTGGCTACTCGGATTCATGAAAAATCGCCTTTGGCTTATAAAAAACTAAAAAAAATTTCTCAAATACATAATGATTTTCCTTTCAGGGTTATTGCTGTTGCTCGAGGAATCACCACGATTATCCCCGGCGGAGAGCATGAGATTTTACCTCAAGATCAAATTTTTATTATGGCCGGCAACGAAGATATACCCCTGTTAATGGAAATGACAGGAATAAAACAGCATCGTCGTCATCGGGTGATGATTCTGGGAGGCGGCCTGGTGGGAAGCCGTGTAGCAGAGTTGTTAGGGAAAACCGTTACGGTTAAACTGATTGAAAAAGATGATAAACGTGCCGAAGAGTTATCCTTCAGGTTGAAAAACACAGAGGTTTTACATGGAGATGGGTCGGATACGAATGTTCTGGAATCGGCAGGATTGTTGGATATGGATACTTTTATCACTACAACAGGAGAGAATGAAACCAATATTATGAGTTGCCTGCTGGCAAAGCATTTGATGGATACACAACATCCCGATTTGCAGGGAAAGCAGGGAAAAACGATTGCTTTAGTTAATAAAGAGGAATATCTGGTGCTGGCCGCCACTGCCGGGCTGGATATAGCCTTGAACAAAAAAATTCTGGCAGGGAACGAGATTCTAAAATTCATTCGCAGAGGTGAAATGCTTTCCGTGGCTCACCTGCATGGATTCGATGCGGAAGTGGTTGAACTCGTTGCCGCTCCGAACTCTCCTATTACCCGCAGGCCCCTTTCCAAAGTGGCTCCTTTATTCTATGGAAAGATTATTGTAGGCAGCGTCTTTCGCGATGGAAAGTGGGAAACCGCTGTGGGAGACACTCAAATCCAGGATAACGAACGGGTTATTGTTGTCTGCACTTCGCTTCATTTAAAAGATGCTCGCAAATTATTTTTAGCGTAAAATGTTATTTTTTCCAGAAAGACGGGTAGAATATTACCAGCGCTGAAAACATTTCCACTCTGCCGACCAGCATATTCCAAGATAAGAACCATTTTCCCACATCAGAAATATGAGCATAGTTTCCCGACGGTCCTACTGCTCCAAATCCCGGGCCTATATTCATGAGTGTGGCAATTACGGAACTCATACCTGTAAGATAGTCCATATCATCCACCAGCACCATAAAACAACCACCTGCCAGCACCATGAATATGTTTACAATAAAATAACAGATGGCAAGATCTACTATTGAGGAGTCAACAGAACGACGGTTAAGCCGGATTGACATAACAGCCATGGGTTGTAAAAAAGTTTTCTTTATTGCTGCATACATATATTTACATATTATAACGTAATGGACTACCTTGATGCCGCTGGTAGTTGACCCTGCGCAGGCTCCAACAAAACACACCGCAAACAGAAACATCTGCGCGGCCTGAGGCCATTTTTCATAATCGGCAGTAGTGAATCCGGTTGTAGTTAAGATAGACATTACCTGGAATGTTCCATATCTAATAGAATCCATTAAACTGCTGTATGTATTATCTTTGAATAAAATCCATGAAACAATTCCACAAAAAAACAGTAGTAAACCCACATACCAGCGAAATTCAGTATTTATTTTGAATGCTTGCCAGTCCCCTTTCAACATCTGATAAAAAAGTACAAAGGTCATACCGCCTAAAAACATAAATATAATGATAACCCAGTCAAAATAAGCATTGTTATAAAATCCTACACTGGCGTTATAGGGGGAATATCCTGAAGTTGATACTGTTCCGAAGGAATGACACAAAGAATCAAAAAGGGACATTCCTCCAAAACATAATAAGAGTGTTTCTAATAGGTTCAGCGCCAGATATATACCCCAGAGCCAGATCATTGTATCTTTGTTACGGGGAATGAATTTTTCTCCGGTAATAACC
>JADFUQ010000610.1 GCA_015222065.1 Bacteroidota bacterium | reverse complement strand
GCAGGCGGGTGACCGAAACCGTTTTGATCATTGAATTTTTGAATATTGTAATTTATTTGTATTTTGCCTGCCCCGTAGGGAAGCATGACCGTACGGGGGTGCTTGTTTTTTGTGATTTTTAATATCTATTTAAACTTTCGGACTTTATTGACGGGCTCTAATTAATGGAATTATCACCTATCAGGCCCTTGCCTTTTTTAATAATTACTTTATCACGTCTAAGGTTGTGTACAATCTTGTCAAGTATCCCATTTATAAAATTACTGCTTCGTTCTGTACAATAAAATTTTGCGATTTCCAGGTATTCATTCAGACTCACTTTGACAGGAATTTCAGAGAACCCAATCATTTCAGATATAGCTAGTTGCATAACCAGAATATCCATAAATGCAATCCGGTCAATTTCCCAGTTAACTGTATATTTATCTATCAGGTTTCTATAATCTTTTTCTTTAAGTATACTTTTATGAAATAGATCCTTCACAAATTTCCTGTCCTCCTCCTTCTTATACAATTCAAATACCGGCCCATTGTACTTATGATTTGATCTGTATTTTTTTATTGTCTTAATCAACATACTTGCAATAAATTCGATATCATCATTCCAGAAAATACTTTGTTCCTCTAATGCCTGATGAAGATCATCATAATCAGCCACATGGTAAGCAAGAAAATCAATAATAATTTTCTTATCTGCTTCATAATCATTATTCTCCGCTTCCATATAGATTTTATACTCTTCAGAGCTTTCCAACATACTTAATAAATTCTTAACCAGTTCAGGGTAGTTCACCCAGGAAAGCTTCCTGTTATTTACATATTTATGTAACCTGTAGTTTTCCTGAAATTGCAGGATAAGTTTATTCTCTATAAAACGGGTATTTGGATACAGATCATCATACTCAGGTATCTGTTTATGCTTTGCTAATTCAATTTTTTCAATAGCAGCATCCCTGATATCAATGATCAACAAGTGTAGCAAGTAATAAAGGTCATAAGTTTTTTCAATACTGAAAAACAGATCTTTTTCCGATTGACTAATTGTTTTGCCCTCTGATTTATAATGGGCATAAAGTGCCTGTAATATCTTAATTCTCAATAACCTTCTGCTAACCATGCCTAAAGAACCACTTAATAAAAATTGTGCAAATTTAATCCAATTTTTATGATAAAAATAATTATTCACTCCAAAATGAACTATTCAGCAGTATATTTCTCTCCGAACTGTTTCCTGATAATAATAGGATTTCATGAAATATTTTTTACATTTGGGCATTGATTAATTAACTATAACTCAAAAATTTCTTAATGATGGAAGACGGACAAGAAAAAAAGGATGAACAAGTTGAGAATAATGATGATCAAAAAAACAACAATCGGGAAGAAATATTCTCGGAAGTAGTACGAGCCGGGCGAAGGACTTATTTTTTTGATGTCAAAGCAACCAGGAAGGATGAGTATTACCTGACAATTACCGAAAGTAAAAAAAGATTTAACAGAGAAGGTAATTTTTTCTATGAGAAACACAAGGTTTTTCTGTATAAAGAAGACTTTGACAAATTCTCAGATGCACTAGTTTCTACTCTCGGTTTTATTAAGGAAAAACAACCAAACATTGTGATGGCAGAGGATGAAAATACAGAAACCAATGCTAAGGAT
>JADFUQ010000122.1 GCA_015222065.1 Bacteroidota bacterium | reverse complement strand
TCTGAGGTTCCCTCATATATCTGTGTCAATTTTGCTTCCCTCATAAGACGTTCAACATGATATTCCTTACAATATCCATAACCTCCGTGTATCTGAACAGCCTCGGTAGTAATACGCATAGCTGCATCGGAAGCATACAACTTGGCCATGGCACTTGCAGTACCAAATGGTTTTCCCTCGTCTTCAAGCCAGGCAGCTTTAAAACATAACAATCGTGATACTTCGATATCAGTAGCCATATCTGCCAGTTTAAACGCGATGGCCTGATGATTACATATTTCCGTTCCGAATGCTTTACGTTCCTTAGAATACTGAACAGACCTTTCGTATGCACCTGAAGCTATACCAAGAGCTTGAGCAGCAATACCCAATCGTCCGACTTCAAGTGTTTTCATAGCCATCTTAAACCCGAAGCCGTCTTCCCCCAATCTGTTTTCTTTGGGTACTTTAACATCAGTAAACATAATAGAGTGGGTATCTGAACTTCGCATACCCATTTTGTTTTCATGCTGGCCCAAAGAAATTCCTTCACTATCTTTTTCAACAATAAAGGCATTAATCCCTTTGTGTTTTTTCTCCGGATATGTCTGTGCAATAACCACGTAAGTTGATGCTGAACTAGCACAGGTAGTCCAGTTTTTAGTACCATTCAAAAGATAATAATCACCCTTATCTTCAGCAATTGTCCGTTGCATAGTTGCATCTGAACCTGCTTCAGGCTCAGATAATGCAAAAGCACCGATCACATCTCCTCTTGCAAGAGGTTTAAGATATTTCTCTTTTTGTTCCTCGGTGCCATAAGCCTCAATTCCCCAGCATACAAGAGAATTGTTAACTGAAATAATCACACCAAGAGATGAATCCACTTTAGATATCTCCTCCAGGGCTAAAACATACGATACAGTATCCATTCCACCCCCATCGTATTTGGGATCAACCGTCATTCCCAGGAACCCCAGTTCAGCCAGGTTCTTAACATGTTGCGTAGGAAATTCGGCTTTTTCATCCCGTTCTATTACATCTTTAATAAGTTCACGCTGCGCATAATCCCGGGCAGCTTGCCGGATCATTAATTGTTCTTCTGTGTATTGAAAATCCATATTTTATAGTTTATTAAAATAATTATTAATAGGTCCGTATGCATGGAAAAATCCACGCTTTAGTATAGTATTTACATCTTTATCACTGAATGCCACCTTATCTGAAACAAGCTTTTCTGCAATTTTTTTAGAATTCTTCCCATATTCCATAGCCAACTTAGCTCCCGGACTATCTGTTTCTGATAATTCAACAAAATAATCTTCTAACTTTTTATCTTTTTCAGGATCCTTAATTATCTCTTTCCATACAGGCATATATGAAGGTGTTGAACCAAGTTTTACATACGCTTGTTCTTTCAGACCGGAAACAGGTGTATAACTTCTACTCTCAGGATCATAAATCCCGGTTATCTTGCCATCATCATACTGAAAAAAGCCATTTTTCTGCGAACCATCAGTGTTTTGTCCGCCTTTAGCACCGAGTTCCATTAGTTTGTCCAGCAGAGGACTACTGATCGTTTCTTCTTTAATCCTATTATTCATTACATTCATAATGAGTCTGACAACATCTATCCCTACATAATCAATAAGCTGGAAAATCCCCATTGGTCGTACCAAAAACCTGCTGCTAATAGTATTAACCATATAAACAGCCAGTGGAAAAGAATTCTCTCCGGATAATTTTTCTGCTTGCTTAATACCAAACAAGGAATCACGAATAAAATGGCCATTACCAATAAAACCTGCAATATCGTTCGCAGGCACCATTATTTTTCCCATGTGCTCAATTAGCTGCTGAGCAAAATCTTTCAAACCCGAAACAGTATCTTCCGACTCAATAACTTCAACAAGTTTTTGAATAGCCGGTGGATTATAGAAATGAAATCCGATAATCCGGCCATAAAGTCCGGCAGCTTCATTAAGCTCCCCAATAGGAATAGATGAAGTATTTGTAAGATACCATACATGCCCGGGGTTATAATTCTCAATTTCAGCTAATAATTTAATTTTCAAACCCTTATCTTCGCTAACTGCTTCAAACACAGTATCAACATCCCTCAATGATCCTAATAATGTAACAGGTTTAATTAACTTTATTACATCAGATACATATTTTTCGAGCAGATATTCTTCAGTCATTTCCTGGTCATTACCATTATAATAACCTTTAACCTGATCAGGATTTCTCTCCCCGTTCTTTCTTACCTGTTTTTCTATATACTTCATCACTCCCTTTAATCCTTCTTCGGAAACATCCATTGCATAAAGGATAAAATCAATATCGGGATCATCCTGTTGGAATTTGATTTTAGCCATCTCAATGGCAGTTAACAATAAGATGCCACTTCCCATTTTGCCAGCTGCCCCAAGAACAGCTACTTTCTTAAATTGGTTTTCGTAAGCCATATACAATATGTTAATTGATAAATTATTAAATACAACTATTCAGTATCTAAAGTTATAAGTGACTAAAGTGCCTAAATGAAGAAGTGACTAAAGTGCCTAAAATGCCTAAAGTTATAACTTCTTCTCTTCATTCTTCCAAAGTGTTACGAGTTACGAGTTACGTGTTACGGGTTACGAGTTAAGGACTTTGAACCTTGAACTCTTCTCTTCATTCTTCCCTCTTCACTTTTGTCTTTTTACTTTTTACTTTTGTCTTTTCTTCTCTTCTCTTCTTCACTCCTTACCTTAGCCTTAGCCTACTCCAATCACCATTCAGGTTTTCTCTTTTCAAGAAATGCTTTCATTCCTTCTGTACCTTCATTGCCAAACAATGAGCCAAATTCGCGACTTTCAAGCCTGGTGGCTTTGGTAAAGTCAAGGTTTAAACCAATATGCGCCACCTTTTTAATTAAAGATACTGAATGAGGTCCTTTTGAAAGTATTCTTTCAGCCAATTTATATACTTCATCCATAAGCTGCTCCGGTTCAGTGACTTTTTGAACCAGGCCAATTCTTAAAGCTTCATCTGCAGAAATCTGATCGGCTGTAAGCAACAAATTAAGTGCATTACCCAGACCCACAAGACGAGGTAACCGTTGTGTTCCTCCAAAACCCGGGATCAGACCAAGACTTACTTCCGGCTGGCCAAATTTTGCCTTGCTACTGGCAACCCGAATATCACAAGCCATTGCTAATTCACAACCACCACCCAGTGCATACCCGTTAACTGCAGCAATAACCGGAACATTTAGTTTTTCCAGTCCATGAAAAACATCTTGCCCCCGCGAAGAGAATTTTTCTGCCTTAGATTTATCCAGACTGACCATTTCCGCAATATCAGCTCCGGCAACAAACGCCTTTCCTTCACCTGTAATAACCAGTATTCTTATCTCATTATCTTCCCGGATATTATTGAGCAATAGCTCCATATCACTAAAGAAATCATTATTTAATGCATTTAAGGCCTCAGGCCGGTTCATTGTAATGGTAGCAATACTGTTCCTGACCCCAAATTTTATGGTTTTCATTTTATTCATGATAAGTTATGTTTGAATGACAAAGAGAAAAAAAGGAAATTGAACGAGTTGATAAACATTTAAGAACCAATATTATAACAAAAGAAATGTATATTGACATTTGTATAAATATAAATAATAATTACTAATATTTCAAATGTGCGAATGGTTTTTTAAAAATTTCGTGTTGTAAAAACTATCCCGCATTATTCATGCAGAAGATAAAAGACAAAAGTAAAAAGTTTAAAGTGAAATACTTGCATTAGAAATTCAGATTACTTTTTATAGAAAATGTAACTGTAAATCAAACATACTATGTTATTAGTACTTTTATCTTTATCCTTTTATCTTTTTTCTTTCTGATCAATTTATGAATTAATCAGACTATATTTGTAAATAATTTCAAAGTAAATAAATTATCAAGCTATGCGATTATTAACCAGTTTCCTGATACTATCATTTATCACTTATTGTGTTTATCCACAGCGCACACCTCCTGATAAAATGTTTACAATTGTTTTTTATAATGTTGAGAATCTTTATGATACGGAGAATGATCCTGATACTGAAGACGATGAGTTTACACCAGAAGGTAACAAAAAATGGAATAGTGAAAAGTATTTAAAAAAATTAAAGGACCTGTCCACTGTTTTTCACTCAATAAATTCCAGGGAATTACCGGAGGTTATCGGACTATGCGAAGTCGAAAACAAGAAGGTTCTTGAAGACCTGATAACCACCGGTAAATTAAAAAAGGGAAACTACGAAATTGTTCACGAAAACAGTGAAGATAAACGTGGAATTGATGTAGCACTGCTATACCGCAAAGATGAATTCCAATATCTCGCTCATAGATCAATTCCTGTGCATTTTAAATTTGATACTGTATCGCACGCAAGAAATATTCTTTACGTTAAGGGCAAAACAGGGAATAAAGAAACATTCCATTTTCTGGTAAACCATTGGAAATCAAGATCAGGAGGACAACAAGTCACTGAACCAAAACGAATATATGCTGCAGTGACTCTAAGAAAAGTTGTGGATTCTATTTTTAATTTTGAGCCGGAAGCGAAAATCATTATCATGGGCGATTTTAATGATGAACCTACTAATATGAGTTTGCACTCAATTCTTCAAGCTAATAATAAGCAAAAAAATGCCAATCCACGTGAACTTTACAATTTAATGTACAATAATCATAACCTGAATAATATTGGTACATACAGTTACAAGGGGGACTGGAATATGCTTGACCAGATAATCGTTTCACAAAAAGTAATAAGTGACAAGAAAAACTATCATTGTAATTTTTCATCCGGAACTATCTACCAGGATAAATGGATGATGTATGATAATCCAAAAGTTGGAATGCTTACGCCGAATAAAACATACGGAGGTGATATGTATTTTGGTGGAGTAAGTGATCACCTTCCGGTATTTGTTATTTTGGAAAAAGAGTGAAGGAAACATGCAATTTGAATTAATTTCTGATTATTCACCCACCGGTGATCAACCACAGGCTATTGCAGATCTGGTTGATGACTTACGCGGTGGTACCAAATTCCAAACTCTTCTTGGGGTTACAGGATCAGGAAAAACATTCACTATTGCAAACGTAATTGAGCAAATTCAGCGCCCTGTGCTGGTACTTAGTCATAATAAAACCCTTGCGGCACAACTTTACGGTGAATTCCGCCAGTTCTTCCCCAACAGTGCAGTTGAATATTTTGTATCCTACTATGATTATTACCAGCCTGAAGCATACCTGCCTGTTACCGACACATACATTGAAAAAGATCTGTCAATAAATGATGAAATAGAAAAGCTAAGACTCAGTGCAACTTCATCACTCCTTTCGGGGCGAAAAGATGTTATTGTCATATCGTCGGTTTCCTGTTTGTATGGAATTGGGAATCCTGAAGATTTTCACAGTAATACCATTTGGATAAATAAAAGTGATAAGACCAGCCGTAATGCTCTTCTCAGGAAACTGGTTGACAGTCTTTATTCCAGAAATGAGATTGATTTTCAGCGCGGAACATTCAGGGTTCAGGGTGATACAGTTGATATCTTTGTTGCCTATGGCGACCATGCAATACGTATTGTCTTTTGGGGAAATGAAATTGAAGAAATTGAAACAATTGACCCGGTAAATGGAAATACTATTGAAGTACTCGATCAGGTGGTCATCTACCCTGCAAATATTTTTGTCACAACGAAAGAGAGGATGCAAAAAGCAATCAGCCAAATCGAAAATGATATGTTTGATCAGGTACAATATTTCAATGATATTGGTAAAGAATTTGAAGCTAAAAGACTCCGGCAAAAAGTTAGTTATGATCTTGAAATGATAAGAGAGATGGGATACTGCAGTGGTATTGAAAACTATTCAAGGTATTTTGACGGCCGCAATCCGGGCACCCGGCCTTTTTGCCTTTTGGATTATTTTCCAGATAATTTTATAACAATTATTGATGAAAGTCATGTTACAATACCCCAGATAAGGGCTATGCATGGAGGAGACCATTCAAGAAAACAAACTCTTGTTGAATATGGATTCAGGTTACCCGCGTCAATGGATAACCGGCCACTCAGGATCGATGAATTTGAGGGATTAACCGGGCAGACAATTTTTATGAGTGCCACTCCGGCAGATTATGAACTTCAAAAAAGCGAAGGAGTTTTTGTTGACCAGGTAATACGACCAACCGGATTACTGGATCCACCTATTGATGTACGTCCCAGTCTTAACCAAATTGATAATCTTATATCTGAAATCAACAAGCGTATTGAAATAAAAGAGCGGGTGCTTGTCACAACTCTTACCAAACGAATGGCTGAAGAATTAACAGACTACCTTTTGAAACTTTCAATTAAATGTCAATATATTCATTCTGATATTGATACACTTGAAAGAGTTGAGATTATGGAAAACCTCAGGTATGGAAGGATAGATGTTATTGTAGGTGTAAACCTGCTGCGTGAAGGACTGGATCTGCCTGAAGTATCTCTTGTTGCAATTCTTGATGCTGATAAAGAAGGGTTTCTGAGATCAGAACGATCACTAACCCAAACTGCCGGCAGAGCAGCCCGCAATATCAATGGAAAAGTAATAATGTACGCTGATAAGATTACCATGTCTATGCAGAAAACTATTGATGAAACAAACAGAAGAAGAGAGAAACAATTATTTTACAATGAAGAAATGGGTATAACACCCAAGCAAATTGTAAAAGCATCAAAATCAATCATGGGTGATATCCCCGGGAAAAAAGCTGGTGAAAAATTCTATGCCGGCCCCCGGACAAAGGATATTGCTGCCGATCCAATAGTGCAGTATATGAACGAAGAAGCTCTGAAAAAAGCTATTGAAAAGACTAAAAAAAATATGGAAAAAGCTGCTGAAGAACTGGACTTTATCAAAGCAGCAGACTACAGAGATGAAATGTACGAATTGGAAAAAATGCTAAAGTCAAGATAAATTAGTTGAATAGGTTGAGTGAGGTGAGTAAGGTTAGTGAGGTGCAAATAGACTCATAAACGACATTCAGTATATTACTATTTCAATAATCCTTCATCCCTGATTAGCATAAGGATAGCCGAATGAGGAACAATTACATATTTCTCTTTATTAAATTCGATTTCATATGCATTATTCTGAATATATATGGCAAGATCCCCTTCCTTTGGCTGAAGGGGTACATACTTCAATTCATCACTTTTATCTTTCCACGGTTCATCAACATCAGTAATTGCCGGTATTGGATATCCAGGACCCACTTTCAAAACATATCCTGATTGCAATTTTTCTTTCTCTTGCACTCCGGGTGGCAAATATAATCCTGATTTAGTCCTCTGTTCAGGAGTTTTAGGCTGTATCAAAACCCTGTCTCCTATTACGATAAATTTATTCAAGTTGTTTTCATCAATTGATAAAGCCATGTTTTGAGTGTTATTATTCCAATATTACAATATAGCAAAGATATAACATGTTAGTAATATTGACCAAAGATTCATTATTTTTAATATTATTCGAAATAAAGCACATTCACATATAAAAATTATTGAGTATGGAAATCTACTTTATTCTGGTTGAACCCGCTGTACCTGAAAATATTGGTGCCAGTGCCCGTGCATTGAAAACCATTGCCGGTTAGTTACCAAGTCTTTTCAGAACAATAGGATCAATAAATGCCCTGTCCTCTTCGGCATATTTTGTAAAAAACTTTTGCAGTTCTTCAGTACTCGCGGTAAGAATAATTGCATCATCAATCATTTCATGTTTTATTCTTATCTTTTTCTCTTCAATAACCGTCTTTATCCAGTCCGGATCAACCTGAAATATACGAACTTCATTCTCCATAAACTGTACTTTTGCAAAAGTATGCACAGGGAACAGATGCAGTTCAAGAAGTTCATTTATCTCTAATTGATTATTATTACCCGGGTAGAAATCCATAAAATAATTGCCTCCCAGTTTAATAAGGTGAATATCAAACTTTCCGGTAAACCAAATAGTATCATTCGTAAATTCACCTGTATCAAGTTCTTTTGTTACATGTGAGAAGTCTGTATGCTTAAGGTTATACGCATTTTCTCCATCACGAGTGAACTCCCATGTCTGTTCAGGATCATCATTATCGTACCATTCTCCGATTAGTTCGGGATTAAACACCAGGTCATCACCGGTATACAAAGGATGGAGGGAAGGAATACAACCGGCAATAACAAGTACTGCCAGGATAATAGCTGTTTTTTTTAGTGTTTTCATCATTGATATGTTTTTAGTTTGCTATCAAAGGAAAGAAGTATTGTCCTATAAAACAATTTTTTTCGACAGACCCATTAATATCATCGACAAAACCGGAATTATGATCATTTTGACAGAAAAAAAGTATTAACAACGTTATTAAGAACTGCTTTTAATATTTACTTTTACCGCATAATAATTTAATTATGATTTACCCGCTTCTTTGCATTATCTCTTCAACAGCAATAACTATTCTTTTCAGAGAAAAATTATCTTTCATTAACTGGACCGGTGTTGTTCTTTCTATTATTACGATATTTGTTCTTACAAGGGCATAATTAGAGCTCATCTATAAAGACCAAAAGTTTAAATAAATAATTAAAATCACAAATAACAAGCACTGTATGTTTTAATTAAATTGAATATCGAACAAGGAACGCTGATTTTAGATTTCAGATTTTCAAACACTTCGCAAATCGTTAATCGGTGTTCCTTGTTCTT
>JADFUQ010000121.1 GCA_015222065.1 Bacteroidota bacterium | reverse complement strand
TTGTATTTTGCCTGCCCCGTAGGGAAGTTTACCCTGTGAAATTGCTTGCCCTGTGTAATCCACGAAGTGGTGCAACGCAATTATACAGGGCGGGCAATATTTAACATGGGATGACCGGGGGGTGCTTGTTTTTTGTGATTTTTAATATTTATTTAAACTTTCGGACTTTATAGATGGGCTCTAATTACACCATTCCAAAATTTAAGCACTGAATAGTTACAAAATAAAGAATATATATGGAATGGTATATTTATTTTGCTGTAATTTTTGTTGGTTTTATTGCCGGATTTATAAATACTTTAGCAGGAAGTGGTTCTCTTCTGACGCTTCCATTGCTGATGTTTCTTGGTTTACCTGCTAATATTGCCAATGGCACTAACCGGATTGCAATATTACTGCAAAATATTGTGGGTGTCAGTACTTTCAAAAAACAGAAGGTCTTTGAGTTTAAAGAAGGTTACCGGCTTGCCATTCCAGCAGTTCTGGGTTCTGTTATTGGTGCGCAAATAGCTGTGGGGTTTAATGAAGAATTAATGAGAAAGACTATTGGCGGACTATTACTATTCATGTTCTTTATTATACTTTATAAACCTGACAAGTGGATTAAAGGACAGGTTGGCAAAACTATTGGTAAGCCTACCATACTGCAAATGGTGATCTTTTTTTTCATTGGTATTTACGGGGGATTTATCCAGGCAGGTGTAGGATTTTTCCTCCTTGCAGGTCTTGTTCTTGGTGCAGGCGCTGACCTGATAAAAGCTAATGCATTAAAAATTTTCATAGTTCTGATATATACAATATTTGCTCTTGCGATTTTTATGGTAAACCACCAGGTTAACTATAAAATGGGTCTTATACTTGCGGTTGGAAATATGGCGGGAGCTTTTGTTGCTGCTAAATTTGCTGTAAACTGGGGAGTGAAATTTGTCAGATATATATTGTTGATCGTAATAATAATTGCATCGGCAAAATTCCTGGGCCTTTTTGAATATATTTCGAGGTTGTTCTAATACGCACCTTACTCACATCTTCTTACTTCTTCATTCTATATTTAAAATTTTACATTTACATTCTTCCAAAGTGTTACGGGTTACGGGTTACGAGTTACGAGTTCACGCCTTCGCCCTTGGCTCTTCTCTCTTCCCTTTTGACTTTTGACTTTTCTTCTCCTTACTCAACTACTACTGAAGCAGGAAGTGGTAGGTTATTGTCCCTTTCTGAAATGCAGCGGCATTGGGTTTCCTGTCAAATTTTGCTGCAAGCGCTGCTTTTTGTGCAGCTCTGAGAAGATTATTATCGAGTGTGGTTGACCCCTTTACACCGGCAGTTGCTTTGGTAACATTGCCATTTTGGTTTACTGTTACCTCTACAACTACAATACCTTCAGCCTGGTAGTTATATTCCGGTTTTGGCAACGATTGGGGAGTACGGCCTGCAAGACTGTAGGATATTCCTTTATCACCCAGACCACTTAATCCTGAAGAATGATTATCTGAATTTACTGATCCGGTTTCGCTTCCCTGGTTTCCCTGCCCGGTTGTTTCACCTTCGCCGGTGGCAGTATTATCAGAATTGTTACGGGCATTTGAAAGAGCATTCCTGGTGCGGTCAGTAATTTCCTCAATGCGTTTTTGTTCTTCAATAATTCTTTGTCTCTCCAGCTCCTCTTGTCGTTGCCTCTCAAGTTCTTCAAGTCTTTCACGCTCAATCTTTTCCAACCGTTGTCTTTTAAGTTCTTCCTCTCTTTTCCGTTCTTCCTCAAGTGCTTTTACATCTTCCTGGTTTTCAGAAGTCTTTTTATCAGATTCAACAGCAGGGGCTTCTTCGAAATCCTGTGTCAGAATTTCTTCTTCAGATTCCCCTGATTGAATTGCTATTTCGGAAGGTACTGGTTCCGGTTGTTCAATTGCCTGAGTTTGTAATGTAGCGGAAGGTTCAATAAATCCTTCTCCTTCAGAGCTTGTGCCAAAATTTATTAAAATACCTTCTTCTTCGGGTAATGGCAGAGGAGTAATTAAGCCTGAAAAAATAAAAAGAATAGCCAACCCAACATGAAAAATCAGGGTGCCGGCAATTCCCCTTTTATGTTTTATAATAAAACCTGACATAATTATTCAGGTGTTGTTGCTAAAATCAATTTATAATTATTGTTTTTAGCAATGTTCATTACTTTTACAGCATATTCAAGTGGTATAGACTTATCAGCATGCAATGAAATGTATATATCGGGATTATTCCCAATCTTTTGCTGCAAAATCTGTTCCAGATCATTAGCTTCAACAAGTTGGTCTTCAATGTAATATTGAAGATCGCGGGTAATTGACACAGTAGTAAGCGGTTTGGCAGATGTTTGATGACTGCTTTTAGGAAGCAGAAGTTTCAGAGCAGTGGGATGTATAAGAGTTGAAGTGATCATGAAGAAAATAAGCAACAGAAATACTATGTCGGTCATTCCTGACATACTGAAGTTCGGGCTCACTTTATTTCTGGAGGTAAGTGCCATATTTATTGAAGCATTAAATAAAACTAACTAACGGGCTCGTTAAGTAAATCCATAAATTCTGAAGTTCTTGCTTCCAGATGATATACTATCTTCTCAACTTTTGCAACAAGAATATTATATGCGAAATAAGCGATAATTCCAACGATCAATCCGGCTACTGTTGTAACCATAGCAGTGTATATTCCATTTGAAAGAAGTGCGACATTGATATTACTTCCGGCGTTTGACATATCGTAAAAAGCAATTATCATCCCCATTACAGTACCAAGAAATCCTATCATAGGAGCAGCTCCGGCAACAGTTGCAAGTGTAGGCAGACCTTTTTCGAGTTTGTAGATTTCAAGTTTCCCTATATTTTCAATAGCGGCATTTATGTCGTTAAGTGGCCTGCCAATTCTTTGTATTCCCTTTTCAATCATTCTCGAGGTTGGAGAATCAATTGACTGGCATAACATTTGAGCTGATTCGATCTTTTCATCATGAATAAAATCCTTTATTCTGTCCATAAAATTGACATCTTCTGTTGATAATTTCCGGATCATAAAATACCGTTCAATGAAAATATAAACAGCAATCAGTGATAAAAGGATAATGGGTATCATAACCCAACCGCCTTTAAATGCTAAATCCCAGTAGGACAAGGTTTCTTCTGCCTCTCCGGTCTGATTTGAAACCGTATCCTGAAGAGTGATCTGTAATAATTGAATTAAGAGCATATTGTTCATTGTTATTGAATTAATTTATTGCGAAATTACAAAAAAAACGAAACATAAATCAAAAAAGTATATCTCGATGTATCGGAATTATAACTTTATTGATCGCGTTCGCATAAATTATATCATTTTCCTTTTTCACCTTCATTTTTTCTTCTGAATATTTTGTTCCAGTATCTTTGCATTAGTTGGTCGAAATGATCAAATTCCTCCCTGTAAAAAAGTCCAACGCCCTGTGTGTATGGTGACCATTCATACAGCAATTTATCATTAGCTCTTGTGAAAGCTTTAACCCTGAGTTTTCCACTTTTATTAATCTTGACGTCAACTGTAAAGTCCCCAACGATATTGCTTGTATTTGTAGAGGTTTCATTACCACCCACATCTACATTACCGTTAATACTTACACGGTCATTTAGTAATTGAGTTGACAGGGCAACTTCAACTTCATTATTGGATATTTCATCACCGGGTCTGTATCTGAATCCTATATCAAAATCGTTACTGATTTGTGAAAGCCAGTTGCTTAACTGATTAGAAAGGAGTTCGCTTGTTGTTACACCTACTGCCGGTGTGTAACTGGAAGTTATAGATTGAGAGGTTGGTGGAACGTAATTTGTATTTGGCAGAAAACTATTAATAACAATCAATGACAGGAATTGTTTGCTCATTTCTTCCTGTGTGTTTATGGCATTCTCCAGGTTTGTCCTGGTTTCCTGGTCAGCAGTTGGCAATTCGATCCCAAAGTCAATTGTTGGGTTTTGGATTTTCCCTGTAAGATGTAGTTGACATTCAACAGGTATTCTTCGCCTGTATTCCTCGTTCAGGAAAAGTTCGTATAATGAAGCTTTGGTATCATAAACAGCTTCTATATCCATATTGGCTTCCAGTGGGTTGCCATTCCAGGTTATTGTACCACCATCCCTGACCTTAAATTTTTTATTGATTATGTTTTGTAAAGAAAAAAGATATTCACCCTGCTCTATTGTATAAGTACCGAAAATATCCAATTCTCCGGGGTTATTAATTTGCAGGTTGAGATTTCCGGAACCTCTTCCTTTTATATTATCACCTGTGTTGGTGTTGAAAATAAGTTGTGCTTCAGCATCAGATGTAATCTCAAGATCCAGGTTTATTTTTGGTATATTATCCTTTGCTTTAAGGATTTCTGTTTTTTCTTTATCCGTTTGATTCGCGTTATCCACAAAGATTACAAAATTAAATTTGTCAAATTCTTCCCCCGAAGAAAGCGGCAGAAAGAAATGGGTATTTTTGTCTGTTTTTAAGGATACCTGGATATAAAGGTCTTTCGGTGGACCGCTGATATTAACTATTCCTGAACCATACGCAGTACCATAAAACTGGTTATTATGCTTTTCCATGGTGTTCATAAGAAGAAAATTATTCGCATCAATTTTCAAATCTATGTTGAAATTTTTATAGTAATTATTTTTGATATTCCCGTTAATAATTGCCTGGTTTCCTTCAGGATCGAATATCCTGATATCTTCAAATTTGATAATATTATCTACAACCTTTATTTGATCAGTAAATGTGTAACGGGTATTGAAAAAATCTAAAAGAAAAGAGGTCTTTTGCAGTTTAATAACTCCATTTGTTGTCGGTTTTGATAATGTTCCATTTAGAATAATATTACCAGTAGCAATTCCGTTTAGTTCAGAAGAAATTTTGCTTATGAATGGCCTGAAGATATTTAACCTGAGTTTATTCAGGGAAAGAGAGAATTCAATTTCTTTACTGTCGGGTTCATAATCGCCTTTGATATTAAGGGTTTTGAGTTTGCCCCGGTTTGAAGATGCCTCTATATGCAACTGTTTATTTATAGTGTCCCAGGTACTGGTTATTAATGTATTTCCAAGTGGTTCATTATTTATCAGAAGATCATCTATATTAATATTTGTTTGAAATAAGGGATTATTATATAAGTTTGACAAACTGATATCACCGTTTATTATGCCAGTTAATTGAATCTTCTCACCTTTAGAAATAGTATTTAATGACGAAAGGTTTAAGCCTTTGAATTGCAATAACAGGGTATCTTCATATTGTTCTGAAATGCATCCTTGTACTTTTAACCACTGTTCTTTTTTATTAATTGAGAAGTTTTTTACCATTAGCGAGGTTGTATCGATAGTAATCGTGCCGGGATTTATTTTACAGATACTGTTTCTTATGTACAGATTGGTTGGTAAAAATGAGATGTTTATTAAAGGTGTTAACTGTTTCTGTTCATTTTTGAAACCGGCAATAGCCTTTATTTGACTTAGCAAATTGCGTGTAGCCTTGTCAATCCAACTTATTTCAAAACGAACAGTATCATTACCGGCATTACTTGTTATTGAAAAATTGTCCAGATCAAGTTTGTTGTTCATAACAAGCTTATTGCTTGTGAGTTTGAGAGAAAAGAGGGAGTCAGAACATTCTGCATTCAACTGTATTTTATTAAGCTCATTTCCTTTATATGTGAAATTTTCCGCCTCTCCTTTAACCAGGAAGTAGTTATCAAATGGATAAAATTTTCCTGCAAAAGTTGAATTGGGAGAAATAGTAAATGACGGGAACAAAAATTTGCTAAGGTTTCGGGTATCTTTTAATTGGATACTAAAATCAAAGTGGTTGTCCTGCTTTTTAATTGTATTTGCTTTAGTCGGGGTAAGCGAAGGTATGATGCTGCTAAACAAATATTTACAGGAACTTCTCAGTTGGGTGAAGTTATACTTTCCGGTAATAAATGCATCGACAAAGTCGGTTTTAAGTATTAGCTGATTTGTATCATTCTGGTTTAGAGCAGAAAGTGAAAAATCATATACGTGGAGTTCTTCATCAATTTTTCGGTAAGTGGAATTGATCAGGTTGATCTTTCCCTCGAGATCATCAAGATTATTACCTTTAAAATTTGCTGTAAGAAGGAAGGAAAGGAATGAATTAGTATCTTTTGGTTCAATGTGTAAATCGTAAAGGTTTGCTTTTGGTACATTAGCTGTGAAGTCAAATTCAGGTATTTCACCTGAAAAATCCAGACTACCAAGAAAATTAAGTTCAATATTCGGATCTTTAATAAATACTGAACCGTCATAAGCTTTTGGTGTAAATTCGCCGGAAAGGTTAATGTTTTTATAATGATATTCATTCAGGAAGAAATCAGCAATATTTCCTTCAAGGGTTGCTTTATATCTGTTTTCAGTACTATAGCCATTAACTTGAATATCCATAGTTATATTGCCTACGCGGCCAGTATTATCAAATAATTCACCCAGGTTAAAATTGTCGGTTTTCATTTTTCCGCTATATTTAATAAGCATGGCTGTATCAGGTTCAATTGTCAGATCGGTAGATATTAGACCCAAATCTGAATTGAATTCTCCGTATGAAACAAAGTCATCGATAAATCCGGTAAAGTTACCGGTATAGGTTATTTTCCCGAGTTTCTCTAATTGGTTGGGTAAAAATAAAGGTTTTCCATTACCTTGCGTACTTAAATTTTTAATATCCTGTATGGTGGTTTGAAGGGAATCAATATCAATAAATATGAAAGTTTTGTTAATATTGGGCAGACCGTCTAAAGCGAAGTCACAATAAACATGGGTGTTTTCACCCCAACCTGCTTTTATTTGCTTTCCCTTTAAGTTCGTGATGTAACCAAAAAGATGCCCGGTTAAATTGATTTTTCCGGGTATCTTGCTAATTGAGGGGGCGAAAAAACCCAGATCCCTTGAAGTAAGACTGGATTTATTAATATTGATGTTAAGTTTAACATTATTTGTAAAATCCTTCAGTCTTTTATATCCATTGTAAAGGAGTTCGATTTTTTCAGCCATCAAATTTGATTGAGGGGATACAAAATATATTTCATAGAAGTTGAGATTGTGTGGCGAAATATACATGTGGAAATTCAGGCTACTGATTACTAAACCACTTTTTTCCCTGCATTTGAAGTTTTCCACTGTAAAGTCAATACTATCATTGTGTGTTTGCAGGTTTATGATATCAAAATTAAGATCAGAAAGTTGTATATCGCTTGGATCAAATCCTTTACGGTTTATTTGAGAATCATATTTCTTATAGGAGAAAAATATATTCCTGCATTTAATTGAGTACATCCTGATTTTCCATCTAACCCTGGTTGTATCTTTTCTTTTAAGCCGGTCGGTAATAAATTTGAGGTTTATTGTATTTGTAGAGTCGGTTTTAAAGTTTATTCTTGCATCGTGAAGCTCAATTTTTCTAAAGTCAATTTCCCTTTTACTCCGGTTAAACGACTTGAGATTAACTGTTAATAGTTCGGAAAACAAAAGTGTATCTTGCTGCTGGTCTTCAATGTATAGTTCTCTTAAAGAGATATTTTTAAAAAGACCTATTCTAACTTTATTAAAAGTAATTTTAGCATCAATATTTTCCGTAACCTTTTCTGTAATTTTTCTTGTTAAATAATTCTGACCAGCCGGACTTTTTATTAATACCGAAACGGATACAAGTAACGCGATGATTACAAGAAAGAGAATAATTAATATTTTGTATATTTTTTTGATATTTTTGAATTTTATATTCTAAGGCAAAAAAACGAAAAAAAGTTCATAAATCTTCTATAAATCCTGAATGAAATGAGTATTACCATCCTGGGAATAGAGTCTTCATGTGACGATACATCTGCTGCCGTAATTCAGGATGGTTATTTGTTATCAAATCTAATTGCTGATCAGGATGTCCACAGGAATTATGGGGGAGTGGTTCCTGAGCTTGCTTCACGAGCTCATCAGCAAAACATTATTCCGGTTGTGGAACAGGCAATAAAGTCAGCGGGAATTAGTCGTTATGAAATTGATGCTGTAGCATTTACCAGAGGACCTGGCTTGTTAGGATCCCTGTTGGTTGGAACCTCATTTGCGAAAGGATTCGCAATGTCACTAAATATACCAATTATTGAAGTGAATCATCTTCAGGCCCATGTGCTTGCACAGTTTATCAGGGAAAAAGAAAAGCCTTCCGGAATTCCGTCCTTTCCTTTTTTAAGTTTACTTGTTTCAGGAGGGCATACCCAATTGATGGTTATCAGAGACTATTTAGATATGGAAACCATTGGTCGAACAATTGATGATGCTGCCGGTGAAGCATTTGATAAATGCGGAAAAGTTATTGGATTGCCTTATCCTGCAGGTCCGGAGATCGATAAATTATCAGTTCAGGGTGATCGGGAATCTTTTCAGTTTAACAAACCCAGGATAAAAGATCTGGATTTTAGTTTTAGTGGTTTGAAAACATCTTTTCTGTATTTTGTCAGGGATAAAGTAAAAAGGGATAAAAATTTTGTGCAAAAAAGGAAACCGGATCTGTGCGCATCTTTACAGAAAACAATTAATGATATTTTGCTGAATAAACTTATAAAAGCTTCGGAAAAAACAGGAATCAATAATATAGGAGTTGCAGGTGGAGTATCAGCAAATTCTGCTTTACGAAATACGCTAACAAATGAAGCGCGGAAAAGAGACTGGGATATCTATTTTCCGGAATTTAAATTTGCCACAGATAATGCTGCTATGATAGCTATTACGGGATATTTTAAATTTAAGAAAGGATTGTTTTCCTCGCTGGATATTGCGCCGCTGGCAAGGATGGATATTTAATTTTCAGAATGGAAAGGACCGGTTTCCGGAGAAAAAATTGACCGGATAAGGCAATTAGGTGAGGTAGATTTCAGTTTCTCAATACAAATATATATATTTACATTCAGAGATAATTTTATAAAATGGATGTATTAACCCGAGATGGATCACAAATTATCCCGGAAATAACTTTTAATCCGGCAGGCAAAATTGATATTAGTGGACGTTCCATCCACGAAGATCCCTCAAAATTTTTTGATCCTTTGTGTGATTGGATTGAAAATTATTGCCAAAATCCTGCAGAAACAACCAATGTTAATATTGAATTAGAATATTTTAACAGTGGATCGGCCAGATATATCCTAAAGATTCTTAAACGTCTCGGACTTTTGCTTAATAAGGGTAAAAAACTTGTTGTTAACTGGCATTATGAAGAAGGTGATGATGATATTCTTGAACGTGGCGAGTATTATGCTTCTATCCTAAAAACTTCTTTCAACTTTATTGAATCCTGAATTATTTTTTGTATTTGAATTCAATCATTCAAAAGATGAATCATGTTTCCTTGTTGGTTTTTATAAAAATACGGGCTGTCAGTTTTTGTTTTATAGACATTGGGACAATCTTTTCTGCATAAAAACTTATTTTGCTTAAAAAGCCAGGAATAATAATAAACTTTTTACGAAGCATCCTCTTAATAGCGATAGCTGCAACCCTTTTTGGTGGTAAAGCTGACCATTTTCCAATTTTCCCCTGCTGAAGTGTTCTTGTTATTACATCAGAATTTGTAATTACCGGACCGGGACACAAAATACTGACATTAATGTTAAATGGCCGTAGTTCTTCACGTAGTGCTCTGGAAAAAGAATAGATAAAGATTTTAGTTGCAGAATACACTGTTTTATAAGGTATTGGGTAGAATGATGCAATACTGCCCAGGTTAAGGATATGGGATGGAGAATTTTTTTTCAGGTCAGGCAGGAACAACCGGGTTAATAATACTACTGAATTTACATTTAGATTGATCATTTGCATGTAGAACCCGGAAGATTGATTTTCAAAATGGCCAACACAGCCAAAACCTGCATTATTAATTAGTGTATTTACCATTAATTTGTTCTCAATACACCAGTTAAGAATTATTTCCGGTGCTTTACTATCTGTAAGATTGATGGTTTTATAACATGTTTTAATGTTGTATTTTCCGGCAAGTTCAGTTGATAATTCTTCAAGATTTTCATCCGGGAGTGAAATAAGTGCCAGATTCATACCTCTTTTGGCACACTCGACTGCAAGTGCTCTGCCAATTCCTTTACTTGCCCCGGTAATTAATACGTAGTAAGTATTTTTCATAACTATAACAAATAAAGAAGTGACTAAAGTTATAAGTGACTAAAATTTAAGAATCGTGAATCGTGAGTCGTCCCCTCTTCTCATTTTATCATTTAATTATTTACTCATTTACTTCGTTACACAAAAACTATTCTTTTAACCATTCCAGGGTTTTATTAATACCTTCATGTATTGGTGTTATTTGATACCCCAACTCATTTTTTGCTTTATTGCTTGAAATAGCCCACGAATGATAGTATTTTTTTACCCAGACCGATGTAATTACCGGTGGTTTGCCGGTAAGTTCAGCTAAATGTAGCTGAATTTTTGAAATAAACAGTATTATTTTCAAAGGGATTTTAATCATAAACCTGTTTTTTCCAAGTACTTTACCAAGAGTTTCAAAAAATTCATTATAAGTTAAATTCTGACCTCCGATAATATATCTCTCTCCAGATCTTCCTTTCTTCATTGCCAGAATTAATCCGTCTAACACATCGTTTATAAATACATAGTTACCAATGCTCTGCCCATTACCGGGTATTAGTCGCCATAATCCTTTACTATAAAGCTTTATTAGTTTAGTAACACTGTTACTTACTGTAAGCTCACCCGGACCATAAAGCCTGGAAGGAAGAACAATTACTACCTGAGTCTGTTGTTTCGGTAATTGCCAGACTTTTTCTTCCATTAATATCTTTGATTTTTCATACTCGGTAAAAGGGAGATAGTTACTGCCTGAATTTTCTGTGATTATATCCTCTTTAGAAGGCCCTAATACTCCTGCAGTTGAGGTAATTACAACCTTTCTTACTCCTGCTTTTATTGCAGCTAAAAGAACATTTAAAGTACCCTGAACATTGATTTTATAATAAGTATCCCGCTGTTTTGCCCATGGTCTTGCAAATGCAGCCAGATGATATACCTCTTTACACCCTTTCATCCCCTGGTAAAGTGAATCTGAATTAAGAAGATCCCCATTTTTAAAGAAAACATTTTCGAAATTTATTTTTTTTGATTTTGCCGGGTTCCGTATTAATGCATGCACGGTATAACCTTCTTCAATCAGCCTTTTTGTCAGATTTGAGCCAATAAATCCGGTTGCTCCTGTGATAAAAATTTTCATTACCTGCCTGACATTTGTTTTTCGTACTGTACCATCATTTTCCGGCGTCTTAATAATACAAAAAATTCACCAGAAAATGCCAGGCATAAATGAGAGAAGAATGCAATCCAGATATTCCCATATTCAATTGTAAGTAAACACAAAACAATACCAAGGGGGATTGCACCAATTACCTCCTGTATGCCTTTATAGAAATGGGTGGCTGAATATAGAATTGTGTTAATTATTATTGCTGCTACAATTCCCAAATGATTTACAAGTGGGAATAGTAGTAATCCTCTGAACATAAATTCATAAGCAAAAAGATAACCTGCCCAGCTCAGGGTATTGATCAGAATAAGATAAAAATCCCAGGATTCTCTTTGTATCTGAGGATAGTTTTTTAAATTTTTTGGGTTACGGGTAAGAAAGAAATTCATAGAAATAAGAAATGCTCCCAGGATTATAATCCATATTAATGAATCGGCAAACCTGTTTACATTTAAGCCAAGTTGAGATATTGTATAGTCGGGGAGCATCCAAAGAAATAATACAGGTATTAATCCGAATAGAACCATACCACAAAGTCTGATAAAGATAACCGGACGGACATTTTTCGCTTTATCACTTTTCCTATATACCTGAATTATTGAAAACAAAGCAAGTGACGAAAATAAAACATATAGAATGGGGATGATTACATTTCGCGAAAAAACTTCTTCCATGTTTATTGGATCCATATTTGTTTCCGACTTTTATTAGAACATAGCTTCAAAAATACATATTTCAACGAATTTAAATACAATATTTG
Source organism: Bacteroidota bacterium (assembly GCA_015222065.1). Taxonomy (GTDB): domain Bacteria; phylum Bacteroidota; class Bacteroidia; order Bacteroidales; family VadinHA17; genus JADFUQ01. Next base: position 2,486 of record JADFUQ010000121.1, on the reverse strand, counting down.
ATTTTATTTGTAACTATCCAGTGTCTTAGGTTTGGAATGACTAAATGAAGAAGTGACTAAAGTTATAAGTGACTAAAGGGGCTAAAGTTTAAAGTGCCTTCTATGGCTAATCTCATTATATTTTACATTTTTAAGTCGACTACCAATTGCCGACTGTTGACTGCCGACTGATTAGTTACCTTTATTTCATACTAATGAGATATTGGGATGCAACAAATCCTCAAATTATTTCAATTTGCCGACAAAAAGATTGTATTTTTGTAGGTTTAAAAAATAGCTATGGCAGGCAACAAAATTGTTAATGAGCTAAACGCGAGATTTCGGAATTCTTCACCCGGGGAAGTAATTAGATACTTCCTGAAAGATTTTGACGGAAAAACCGCATTTGGAACAAGTTTAGGAGCAGAAGATCAGGTATTGACCAAAATGATCGCTGATATCGATCCCGATACATTTATTTTTACTCTTGATACAGGAAGGTTGTTCACGGAAACATATAATTTAATCAGTAGAACTATGAAGACCTATACTGTTAAGATAAATATTTTTTTCCCTGATGCAGAAAAAGTTGAAAAGATGGTTAATGAATTTGGCATAAACCTGTTCTATGATAGTGTTGAGAAAAGGGAGCTTTGCTGTCATACCAGGAAAATTGAACCATCAAAAAGAGCTTTTTCAGGTATTGATGCATGGATTTGTGGAATACGGAGAGACCAGTCGGTTTCACGTTATGCCACACAAGTTGTGGAATGGGATGAGCAGAACGATCTTATAAAGGTAAATCCGGTTTATAAATGGACAGAAGAGCAGGTATGGGAATATATTAATAAGTATAATATACCTTATAACTCATTGCATGATAATGGATATCCTAGTATTTCGTGCCAGCCATGTACAAGAGCAATAAAACCGGGAGAGGATGTGAGAGCAGGCAGATGGTGGTGGGAAGAACCTGAGAAAAAGGAATGTGGGTTGCATAAAAATCGGGGAGAATAATCCGAACCCCGAAACCCGGTTACTGTGTTTGCATTATCTCGACAACTTTTTTGTGACTCAGGATATTTGCCAACATCTGCAGGATAATTTCATTATCCAGATCTGATAAAAAATTTGTTAGCTTACTTTCTCTTTCCTGCTTATCTTTTATATTGCTGATCTTTATTAAACTATTGAATTGAGATACTTTCAGTTCATTCTCAAGACTTTCCAGTAATACTTCAAATGGGAGAGATTCGGGTTTTGTACTTTTCTTTATATTGCCGGGTGCTCCTAATGTTTCGAGTTCCATGATGCATGCTTCAAGAATCTCTTTTCCGTATTTCTTTGATGCATCATAGCCGCTTGAAGTTCCCAGTGTATCTCGTAATGACCAGCTGCTTAGATCCTGATGGATATTCTTGATTTTAATGATTTTTGATGAATCGTACCCAAAAACTCTTTCAAGAATCAGAATGGTGGATATTTTCCATGCTTCCAGATCAAAATCTTTATTATCAAGTTTTTCTATCTGCTTTTTTATTAATCCAATTTCTTTTTCTTTCATTTCAAATATTGCTTTTTAAATTAATTTACGAAGCTATGTTCTTAATAATCCACAATAAAATTACTGTTTTTTATTAAGAACCCGGGGATAAATAAGTATATAATTATCATAAAGATTGTCCGGAATAGTATTTCCGGCTTTTTTTAAATGCTTCTTTTCTGCTTCGTATGCTCATTATGGAAAAACTTATAAATATTCCTCCAATAATTATCAGGAAAACACCGGCAATAACAGAACTAAGAGTATAGCCTTCTTCGAAATCTTTCTGAAGATGCAATCCAAATATTGCAGCAAAAAGTATTAATAAACCAATAACCAGTACAAAATAATCATAAATTGAATAAAGCAGGTTTGCAGTTTTGTATAGTTTTGAATTTCTGTATTTTTCAAACTGTCTCTGCGCCTGGCGTGCAGCATGTTTCCTTGCTTTCGCTTTTTCTTTTTTAACCCAGTCACGATATCTTTCCTCAGGAGTTTTTTTCGATCTGAATCCGGGTTGATTATAGTGTTTCATTAAAAACTCATATGCTTCATTCACAAGAATAAATTCATCCTGTGCACCGGAATCCTTATTCAGGTCAGGATGAAACTGTTTTGCTTTTTTCCTGAAAGCCCTTTTAATTTCAAGAATTCCTGAATTCGAAGAAACTTCCAGAATATTTAAATATTGACGAAGCATTGATGGTCTTTTTCAGAATGCAAGATAATAACATACTTTATAAAATAATTAAAAAGGTGTAACTAATCAGTCGGCAGTCCACAAAAAAGTAAATAACAATCAGACGATTATAACACAATAATAAATATTAAAAATCACAAATGACAAGCACCTAATAATAAATAAATTACAATTGACAAGTACCAAAATTCAAATAAATTACAATATTCAAAAATTCAATGATCAAAACAGTTTCGGTCATTTGGTAATTGATATTTGGATATT
>JADFUQ010000609.1 GCA_015222065.1 Bacteroidota bacterium | reverse complement strand
GAAAATATCGCAATATTGCCAACTGCTTTTTGCCAACTGCCAATTTAAGGTTTGCGACATAGTAAGTTTGACATGACACTAGTTGGGGATAGTATCAAGGAGCTTATTATTTTCAATAAGATATTTCCTCTTTTTTTCTAAAGAATTAAGATCCAGAAGGCCTTTTTTATATTGGTTAGTTATTTGCCAGAGTTTAATATACTTCAGAAAGGTTTCAAAAGCAACATTGGCATAGAGAACAATCCCAAAAAAGCCATCAAGAAACCCTAACATCAGGAAATAATTCCTGAAAAATTTCCAGGTAGGATTGAAAATGATCTTAAGTAAATTTGATCTGATACCTTCGTGAAAATAACCTGTGGCAATGATCTCGGTATAACGGTTTATTTGTTTTAAGTGCTCGGGTATTGACGGGTATGTATAATGAAGAAGATTGCCGGCAAGCTTTTGTTTTTTTGAAACCGGAATAAGTTCAAATTTGTCGTGGGGATTAATTCCTGTCCATCGCCCTTTGCGCCTGTCAACTAACCTTAATTTCTGATCAGGATACCAGCCTCCGTGTTTTATCCATTTCCCGCAATAATTATTCATACGGTTAAAATAATAACCATCATGGTCCCAGTTTTGTTTTGTTTTAATTATAGACTTCCACAGTATATCAGAAACTACCTCATCTGCATCAATAGATAAGATATGATGAAACGATGCATGATTAAAAGCCCAGTTCTTTTGTTCAATATGACCGATGAAATGGTGTTTTAATACTTTGGCACCAAATTCAGAACAAATTTCCCGTGTCCGGTCTTCCGAAAATGAATCTACAACCACTATTTCATCAGCAAGATTTTTTACTGATTCCAGGCACCTTGCTATATTTTTTTCTTCGTTATACGTGATGATTACAACCGAAAGTTTGATCATTGTTAAAGATGATTAAACATGATTAAACATGATTATTGTTCCAAGAACTATGCCAGTATTCTTTCTGATCTAAATTAATTCCGGATAATCCATGATATTGAATTCCCGACTTATGTTATATGACGAATTGATCATTTAAAAGGTTGCTTCACGGTGTACAAATCTTTTTTTTGTAAACGCAACCTTTCAGGTGGTCAAATCATCTTTTAATTGCAGTTCTTTGAAAAAATATCTTGGTAAGCTTTTTGTACACGAATTTTATTGATAATTTTATCAATTCAGAACTTCAATAAAATTAGTGGAAAGTTTACCCGATATTATCCAGGATTGTCTTACCGGAGATACAAATGCACAGGAATTGCTGTATAATAAATATTCCGGTAAGATGTATGGAGTATGTCTCCAGTATTCGGATAATTATGACGATGCAAAGGATATTTTGCAAGAGGGCTTTATAAAAGTGTTCACAAATTTGCATCAGTTTAAAGGGAAAGGATCGTTTGAAGGCTGGATTAGAAGAATAATGGTTAATACTGCCCTGGAAAAGTACCGGGATAAGCACTATCTAAACAGGGTTGATGAGAATGAAGCAGAGAAATTGGAGAAAGCAGATTATAATGTGATTGATGAAATGTCAGCCCGGGATCTAATGAAAGTTATTCAGGAACTTTCACCCAAATACCGCATGGTATTTAACTTGTTTGCGATTGAAGGTTATTCACATAAGGAGATAAGTGCTTTGTTGGAAATATCTGAAGGGACATCAAAATCAAACTTATCCCGGGCCAGGGCAATATTACAGGAAAAATTGGCAAATTATAACAGAATAAGGAATCAGGTTAGTTAATGGATTTTAAAGGAGAAAATATTGACAGAATATTCAGGGAAGGGCTGAAGAATTTTGAGGTTGCACCACCTCCCGAAGTATGGGAAGGGGTAATGCAGACTAGTGCACATGAAAAGAAAAGAGCTTTTCCGATTTTCAGGTACGCTGCTGCAGCTGTGGTGCTGTTGTTGGTAGTGGGTTCCTTATATACAATAATCAATAAACCCAAACCGGGTGAATCAGTTGCAGGGAATTCGCCGAATGAAAAAGCTATAGTGCAGAAAAACCTTCAAAAAGATACTCCACCACTGACTCAAAGTATTACTCCAAACAGAAAGGATGATAATAAGTCTGCAGAAAAGGTTGTGCAGAAAAATTTGGCTGCTGAAAAGCCGCTTGTAGCTGAAACGCAAATAATTATTAAAGCAGAATCAGAAGATATTTCGTCTGTTAAAGTTTTGCAAACCCGTGAACCGGTCAATATCCGGAATGAAACAAATACATTTTTGCTGGCAGAGAATTATCATCCTATCGAATCAAAAAGCTTTAGTCCTTTCGTGGATGTCAAATTTATAATCCTCAATTCGAAGGTTGCTTACAGTAATAAAGAACTTCCTGTAATTAATGACTTTGTAAATGAACCCATTGACCATAAGATTGAAAACCAAGGTGTTTGGTCATTTGGAGCTAAATTTTCTCCTCTTTATACATCCAGAAATGTTACGATGAGTATGCCTGGTAATTTTAAAGAGATGTATGATAATGTGGAAGAGGGAATAATCGCTTTTTCAGGTGGGTTCAATTTCAAATACAAACCTGCTAATCGAATTAGTATTCATGCCGGTTTGTTTTATTCAAGAATGGGGCAGAAGATTACTGATTTAGTAGTTTATGATGTTCCCCCTTATATTGCAAGTACATTACCTGTGAAAGGGCCGAACAAGGTAATGATTAACAGTTCATTTGGTCCGGTAGTGGTACCTGAAACAAGTTTGTACGTCGAAGATATGACGGTTGCAAGAGTGGAAAACAAATATTCCTCAGATTATTTTGATCCGGCAAAACTTGGATTGGAAGGATTTGATGCAGAAATATCACAGAGTTTTGAATATATTGAAATACCTTTACTTTTAAGCTATAAAGTAGTTGACAGGGTAATAGATTTTCAATTACTCGGAGGTGTGAGTACAAATCTGCTTATAGGTAATAATGTTTTTGCTGAGTTTGACGGTCAAAGAATTAATCTGGGGAAAACAGACGGTATTTATAAAATTAATTATAGCAGTGTTGTCGGATTTGGTATTGAATACGGATTCTCAGATCAATTATCATTAAGTATTGAACCTACTTTTAAATACTACCTTAATTCGTTTTCGTCAGGAACCAGACTTCATGTTCACCCATTTTCTATTGGGCTGTTTTCCGGTGTAAGTTATAAGTTCTAACTCCTCAAACCGGTACGTAGTTCTTTATCCATTCCTTTCCGGGTTTAAACAAAAAGAGGTAATTTTGTGAATTTCGATATAGTTACATGATCAATATCGATATTGAGGGGAAAAGTATCATAACTTATTCTAATAATTGAAAGCAAAAGATCAAACTTCAGGTATTATCGTTTTAGGTGCCCGGGAGCACAATCTAAAGAATATTGATGTTTTTATTCCAAGGAACAAACTAACTGTAATTACCGGACTAAGTGGAAGCGGTAAATCATCTCTGGCTTTCGATACAATTTATGCCGAAGGACAAAGGAGATATATGGAAACCCTTTCTGCTTATGCAAGGCAGTTTATGGGAGGTATGGAAAGACCCGAAGTGGATAAAATAGAAGGCCTCAGTCCTGTGATCTCTATTGAACAAAAATCAACCAATAAAAATCCACGGTCAACCGTCGGTACTATTACCGAAATATATGATTTCTTAAGATTATTATATGCAAGAGCAGGACTTGCATATTCATGGAAGACTGGTGAAAAAATGGTGAAGTATACCGATGAACAAATTATCACCTTAATGTCTGACAGGTATAAAGATAAAAATATTATGATCCTGGCACCTTTAGTGAAAGGAAGAAAAGGTCATTATAAAGAGCTTTTTGAGGGGATAAGGAGAAAAGGGTTTCTTCATGTAAGGATAGATGGAGAAATAAAAGAACTGGTGCCGGGAATGAAGGTTGACAGGTACAAAATTCACAATATTGAAACAGTTATAGATAAGATCAAAGTTGAAAATTCTTCGTCAGGGAGATTGAGAGAGTCTATTCAAATTGCTCTTGAACAAGGGGATGGGATTTTAATGGTGCTATTATCTGATGATATATATTACTATAGCAGGCACCTTATGTGTCCGACAACCGGCATCTCCTATAATGAACCTGCTCCTCATTCATTCTCATTTAATTCTCCACAAGGAGCCTGCCCGGTATGTAACGGACTGGGAACTGTTCCTGAAGTGGATGTTAAGAAAATTATTCCCGACCGCTCAAAAAGTATTATGAAAGGTGGCATTGAACCTATGGGAAAATACAGGAATATTCTTGTTTTCTGGCAATTGGAAGCTATTGCTGAAAAATATGGTTTTACTCTGGATACGCCCATTGCTAAAATCCCTAAAGAAGCACTTCATATTATCCTGTATGGCTCAGAAGAACCGTTTAAATTATCTAACACTCCCCTGGGAGTCTCATCAAATTATTTTCTTAGCTTTGAAGGGGTTGTAAACTATATTGAGAGTTTATACCATAACGGGAATAATTCAAAAAACAGGAAAAGATGGACTCATCAGTATATTAAACACTCAATTTGTACTGAATGTAAAGGTGCCCGTCTTAAAAAGGAAGCAAGATATTTTAAAATTCATGATAAAAACATTACTGAGCTTTCAGGAATGGATATTAGGGAGTTATCGCGGTGGATTGACGATGTTGAAAACCATCTTACCGGAAGGCAGAAATTAATTGCTGCCGAAATTCTTAAAGAGATAAGAACAAGATTATTCTTTCTGCTCGATGTAGGATTGGAATATCTTTCACTTGACAGAACAGCCAGGAGCCTTTCGGGAGGTGAAAGCCAGAGAATCAGACTAGCGACCCAAATTGGATCACAACTGGTTAATGTTCTTTATATACTTGACGAACCAAGTATCGGACTTCATCAGCGTGATAATCATAAACTTATAGAGGCATTGAGGAAACTCAGGGATGCCGGCAATTCAATTATTGTTGTTGAGCATGACAGGGAAATGATAGTATCAGCAGATCATGTAATAGATATGGGGCCTTTTGCCGGTCGACGCGGTGGTGAAATTGTTGCAGAAGGATCACCCGAAGATATACGGAAGAAAAAAACACTTACTTCGGAATACCTTAAAAATACCAAAGAAATAAAAGTTCCCGGAACCCGTCGTGATGGTAAAGGTGTTTCTCTCAGGGTAAACGGAGCAAGAGGGAATAACTTAAAGTGTATAACTGTGAATTTCCCGTTAGGCAAATTCATTTGCGTTACAGGTGTTTCAGGAAGTGGTAAATCAAGCCTCGTTAATATGACTTTGCATCCTATTCTCTCAAAGCAGTTATATAGATCAGTAAAAGATCCGCTTCCCTATGACCATCTCGATGGAGTTGAATATATTGACAAGGTTATTGAAGTAAATCAATCACCTCTTGGTAGAACCCCAAGATCAAATCCTGCTACATATACAGGTGTGTTTTCCCTTATAAGGAAATTATTTGAACAGACACCGGAAGCAAAAATCAGGGGATACAAATCCGGACGGTTTTCCTTTAATGTTAAGGGTGGCAGATGCGAAACATGCCAGGGAGCAGGAGTGATGAAAATCGAGATGAATTTCCTGCCGGATGTACATGTACGTTGTAAAGATTGTAATGCCAAAAGATACAACAGGGAAACCCTTGAGGTTAAGTATAAAGGTAAATCCATTAGCGATGTATTGGATATGTCTATAAATCAGGCAGTTGGCTTTTTTGAGAATATTCCCTCTATACGTCAGAAAATGAAAACCCTTCAGGATGTAGGTCTTGGTTATGTGAGGCTGGGACAACCATCAACCACTCTCTCCGGTGGAGAATCACAGAGAGTGAAATTAGCCACTGAGCTTTCGAAAAGAGATACCGGAAAAACACTATACATACTTGATGAACCTACAACGGGTCTTCATTTTGAAGATATCAGAGTATTGCTAAAGGTACTGAATAAGCTTGTAGATAAGGGGAATACAATAATTGTAATTGAACATAATCTGGATGTAATCAAAATGGCTGACCATATAATTGATCTTGGTATTGGCGGGGGTCAAAGAGGAGGTGAGGTAATTGCTGAAGGGACACCTGAAAAAGTAGTCCATATAAACAAGAGCTATACCGGACAATATTTGCGAGGGGTACTGAATTTGTAATTTTCTTAGCCTTATTCCACAATCATTCAGATTTAACAATTTCATTTGATTAGTATAAACCTTTTTAATTACTTTGCGAAGCTGTGTTCTATAACTAACGAAACGAAGTGAATTATGTCATCAAGTAATGAGGAAAAAATAAAACATGCCTTTAAGCAAAAAGACTGGAATGAAATAAAGACAGCTGATTCATGGAAAGTATTCAAGATACTATCTGAATTTGTTGAGGGTTTTGAAAAATTGGCACGAATAGGTCCATGTGTGTCAATATTCGGTTCAGCAAGAACGCAACCTGATAATAAATATTTTCAACTTTCAGAAGATATAGCATTCAAACTTACACAAAGAGGCTATGGAGTGATTACCGGGGGTGGTCCGGGGATTATGGAGGCAGCAAATATGGGAGCTACAAAAGGGAACGGCAAGTCGGTTGGTATTAATATTGCTCTGCCTTTTGAACAGGAATCTAATATATTTATTGATCCTGATAAACTATTCACCTTCGATCACTTTTTTGTCAGGAAAGTGATGTTTATGAAGTATGCACAGGGTTTTATCGTTCTTCCCGGCGGGTTTGGTACTTTTGATGAGCTTTTTGAAGCCATTACCCTTATCCAGACTGAAAAAATTGGGAAATTCCCAATTATTCTTGTAGGTTCTTCTTACTGGGAAGGTTTAATTAAATGGATAAAGGAAGTTGTGCTTGAACAGGAAAATAATGTTAGTCATAAAGACCTTGATCTTTTTCAGGTTGCAGATGAACCTGACGAAGTAGTGGATCTGATAGATAAATTCTATTCAAAGTACATGCTAAGCCCAAATTTCTGATTGCAACCATGTGGTTAGAGAAATTAGAGCCTGTCAATAAAGTCCGAAAGTTTAATTAGATAGTAAAAATCACAAATAACAAGCACCCCCGTACGGTCATGCCCTGTTAAATACTGCCCGCCCTGTGTAATTGCGTTGCACCACTTCGTGGATTACACAG
>JADFUQ010000608.1 GCA_015222065.1 Bacteroidota bacterium | reverse complement strand
CTGGATGTCCTGGATCCTGATATGGTATTCAGACATGTGGATTGCTGTAGAAATTTTTTGGTATATAAGGGGTGCGATTTTAGTCGGTGAGAATAAATTGCACTGACCTTGCCGACCCGATAGACAGGTGGGATATAAAAGCCGACCTTCATCTCAATCAATAGCCTGGCACCCGCTTGTGCCGATGACCATGCCAGTTGTACTGCAACCTCAAGCACATCCGGCGCATCGTCATGTTCGCTGGTCGGCGGGAACCTTGATAGCTGGTTGACTAGGCGCTGGACGTCTGCGTCTGTAACTGATTCGGAGGATTTGTGCTGGGGTATCTTCACCTGGTATGGGGTTCACTTCCAGGTGGATGTTCTGTTTTTCTGGGGTTTAAAGGAAGGTTAGGTCCCGATTATCACTAATATTTTAATTAGCCATATACCGATATCTATAGTTATAATTAAACATGAAATCATAATTGCTTGAAAAGCAAAAGAAATTCGAAAGTTTTAAATATTATCTCACATTATATCTATATTAAATTCTACTGAATTGTTAGGAGGTAGGAGTGTTATGAGCCCTGTAAAATTTTTAGCAATTGTAGCCGTGTCAATGTTATTGACAACCTGTTCGGCAGGAATAATAAGTGCAAAGGAAGGCAAAATAAATGATACATTAAGATTGGAAGACAAATATAGATTACATTTAAAAGATGTAGATGTCGATGGAGAAGAATGTTGGTTACAATTAATTAAAAAAAATAAAAATAATGTTGTAGACGACATCGTTGTTGCGGAAGGTGAAAATTTCAAGCTCTATGATGATGGGAATTTAATTGTAGAGGGATATTGTGAGGCAGTTTTTGCGGGAATAAAATTTAATGCGGTTAAATTAATTTATATCGAGCAGTATGATGAATCTGGAAATTTAATATTTACACAGGATGAAGTATTGCTGATGACAAAAAAAGTGAAGAATAAATAGATGGCATATCAGCTATGCAGCATCATTAAATGATTACGGCTGGTTGCTTATGCTATCATTTTTTCTTTTTATACATTCATTATGCCTTCCAACCTTTTTCCTATTATTTGACTTCTTTGTTTTTTCTAATACCCGCCCCCGCCCACCAGAAACGGCCTGGCCCCAACCTGTGCCTATTAGCATGCCAGCTGCACTGCACCCTCAAGCACATCCGGCGCATCGTCATGTTCGCTGGTCGGCGGGAACCTTGATAGCTGGTTGACCAAGCGCTGGACGTCTGCGTCAGTGGCGGTTTCGGAAGATTTGTGCTGTGCTGTGGTATCTTCACTTGGCATGTGGTTCACTTCCAGGTGGATGTTTTTGTTTTTCTGGGGGTTTAAAGGAGGGTTAAGTGTTAGGGAGATATAGGACGGCAGTCCAAGTGTCGTCATTGTTGGATGGGAGATTCATGCTTGGAAAGGCGATAAAATTACAAAGAAGAAATCTTGCTAAAATTTAATATTTTTATCCAAATAATTAAATATCAACAACCCAATCTAAAAATACGATGAAAAGACAAAATCCAAAAAGTAAAAGGAATAAATATTATTATGTGAAGGGAATTTTAATTGTTGGCTTACTTTTTTTTCTTCCAATATGGTTAAATCCTGCATTACCGTCAACAATAGATATTTTCAGGGGACTCATTGGAATTTTTTACAATACGGGTGTGTACACCGTAAGTAGTTCATCTCTGGTAAATTCAGTTTTTGTTATTTTTGCAATTTATTTACTTTTCAATGATGATATAAAAATCAATTCAAAAATAATAATACCAAAAAGAAAAAAAGCATTTCATAGTTTATTTAGTGGATATTTTATTTACTCATTATATTTAATTTATATTTTTATTATAAAATCTTGGGAAATCCAAACAATTAAGGGAAATGACATAATTGATATTGTTTACGTGCCCTGTGTCTTTTCGTTTTTTTTACTGCTAGCGGTAATGTATTCTGTTAGGAGGAAAATTTATTTATGTGACATTAATATAGGTTCATTCATTTTATTGTTATTAGGTTCAGCAATTTTATTTGAAACATTCATAAGTTTCTCGCCACTGAGGGAAATGATTGAATATTTATTAATTTCTGAAATTACTAAAGAAGGTGTTAAAATTCAATATATCGTACCATATTATTTTTCTATATTGAGCAGTTTAATATTATCAATAATCGACCTTCGCTTTTTTAATTATCCTAAGTAAATATAACATCTAAGCATCCTCCTGATGCCCTGTGATTCATCACAGGGTAGTGACGATATCCCCTCAATACTACTCGCCCCCGTCACCAGAAACAGCCTTGCCCCCGCCTGTGCCGATGACCATACCAGTTGTACCGCACCTTCCAGCGCATCGTCATGTTCGCTGGTCAGCGGGAACCACAGTAGCTGGTTGATAAGGCGCGAATATGCTGTTTCCCAGTCCTTCCTGAATCTTATTACGCCCATAAATAAAAAAGAGATGACATACATCTCTTTCTTATAT
>JADFUQ010000120.1 GCA_015222065.1 Bacteroidota bacterium | reverse complement strand
GTTATTTGTTATTTGATAATTGGAATTTATTTGTTATTTGTTATTTGATAATTGGAATTTATTTGTTATTTACCATTTGCCTGCCCAGTAGGAAAGTTTACCCTGTGAAATTGTAAAGCAGTATTTAACAGGGCATGACCGTACTGGGATGCTTTGATAACGAAAATGTTTGATTTATGGACAAACACTAAGTCAGGTTTATAAACCAGTGATCTGTCCCATTATGTAATCCCCGGATAATAAGTGTTTCACAATTACTTCATTTTGCGATTTTTTATTACTCTTTCCGGATGGTATCTGCCTCCAGGATTGTCCCTGTTGCTCTCTGAATAATATCACTAACCGTTCAGGATCATCAACCAGCAGGGTATTATCCACATATGCAGATTGTCTGCTTTGTTTGCTGAAATATTTAAAATAGCCCGTTGCATCATAATCCTCAGGGAAAATTCCATTAACAGACCAGTAACCATTCGTCAGGAATTTTCCATTAAACTCTTTACTTTTTATTGTATCAGGCGTAACCCAATGGTATTCAACCCTAACCAAGGCAGAATCTGTTATCTGTTTTACTGATTGCCTGAAAAATGAAGCATCGAATTCGTATTCGCCAGTTTCTTTCAAAACACGTGTATAACCAGTAATAGCATCAGAAACCTTTTCCTCAACATCGAGGAGAACAATAGTTGGCTCAAATGGAAGTTTAAAATGATTCTCTCCTTTCCTGCCGGAAAAACCGAATAGTGCCGTTTCCTTTTCCCAGTTATCATTCATGAATGTTATTTCAATCCGGTTTAAATTGTATAATTCATCAGCTCCTCTAAGTTTTTGTTCAATTACCACATCTACATCATAACTATTCTCATTTTTGTGAACCATGAATGTATCAATGGAAAAATGAGGAAATCCGGGTGAATATATCCAGCTTTTGAAAAAATCATCCAGGTTGGTTTTTGTCTGATCACAAAGTATGTTTTTTAAATCCTCTGTAGAAGCATCATTGAATGCATATTTATCCAGATATTTCTTAACAGCCGGAAAGAATTGATCATCACCCAGGTAATTTCTTAGTGTATGAACAACATCTGATCCTTTATCATATACCGTACTACCGTATGTAAATTCTTTTGGAATACCATAAACCGCACGCATTCCATTATCCCGAAGGTGGGCATACATCAACACCTTATAATGATTATCCCTAACATAATCAATAAACTTTTCTTTCCCGTACTTGTGATTTATGAATAAAGCTTCACAATAACTTGCCCATCCTTCATTTAACCACATGTCCCCGGAAGTACGGCAGGTTACCATATTTCCAAACCAGCTATGTGCCAGTTCGTGGAAATAGAGTGTTTCAAATCTGTAATTGCCGGTAATAGTTGATCCAGATATTGCAATATTTGTAGCATGTTCCATTGCCCCTCCCGAAAACGGTACATCAACATATCCCACTCTTTGCCATCTATATGGTCCAAAATAATTCTCCAGTACAGCGAGGTATTTCTCTATTTCTGAAAAAGATGAATCTGCTTTGTTTTTCAAATCCGGTCGTACATATACTGAAGATGGGATCATTCTTTCTATTCCCTTAAGAGTATCTCTGATAACTTCATACTCCGAAATTGCAACAGATGAGAGGTAAGTTGGTATATTATCTTCCAGAGACCAATGCCATGTAACTGTGCTATCCTTATGCAAATATGTTTCCTTCAGTTCACCAGGGCAAACTGCTGTATAGTTCTCCGGAACTCTTATAAAATAATCATATGTGGCCCTGTCAACAAAGTTATCAACACAAGGATACCAGTATCTTCCTACTCCGTGTGGATAGGATTTCATGCCAACACCCATATTATAAGCCATATCATTCTTAAAATAAAAACCACCCCATCCCGGGTCGCTGGATGGAGTACCATGATAAAACACAGATACGACTACCGAGGATTTTGATTGTATCTCATCCTTAACCGGAACTCTTATAAACCTGCCATTATAAGAATACCTATTGATCCTTTCATTCTCTATCCATATAGAATCTACGCTGAACCCAAACAGATCGAGGGTAATAGTATCTATATCATTTATCAGGGGTTGAATCTGTAAATCGACTATCCCATAAACCTGTTTGTCTTTTATATCAGGGACTATTAGATTAATAGTATAATGAACTACATCAAAAGTATCGGTCCTGGTATTTGGATCAGGCGAAAAAGGATTAGATAAATTATCTTTCTCCGGAATAAAAGCTGAAAAGAAAAGGATGAAGGTGATAAATGGAATTATAAGATTTCTGGTCATATAATTTCTTTTTTTACTAAAAATTTTTAATGTTAACTTAGAAGTACAATAAATCTTGTTTAATAAAGGTACTAAAATATTTTTTATCAGATAACTTTATATTTTTGTATATTATCGCAGAGTTTCAAATAGTGTTTAACTGATATGGTAAAATATCTTTTATGAATTATTATTACATAACCGGTACCAGTAGAGGAATTGGAAGAGCATTAGCTGAAAATATTTTAAATAGCCAAAACAATTTTATTTATGGTATAAGCCGTAATGAAGCTATTACACATAGTAATTTTGAACAAATAACACTTGATTTGGCAAATATTGAGAAAGTGAAGAATTTCACTTTCCATCAACACAAAGATGCTGAATTAATTGCACTTATCAATAATGCCGGTATCCTTGGGATAATCATGCAGGTTGGACGGTTTGAGCTGGAAGAAATTACTTTGGGGTTCAATGTAAATTCAATTGCCCCGGCAATACTTATGAATAAATTCATTGCAACATTTCAGGATCAACGCTGTAAAAAAATAATTCTTAATATTGGCTCCTCGGCAGGAAGAAATCCTCAACCATCATGGAGTAATTATTGTTCGTCAAAAGCAGCACTCGATATGTACAGCCAGGTTATTGCTGAAGAACAGAAAGATCATGATCCTGCAAAACGAATCAATATTTTCTCTTTGGCTCCGGGATTTGTTGAAACAAATATGCAAAAAATGATCAGGAAAACAAAGCATAAAGATTTTAAAAATGTAGGAGATTTTATTTCTTATAAAGAATTTGGCATACTCTCTAAACCTCAAGAGGTTGCAGAACAAATTTTGTCTATTATTAGTCATTATGAAAAGCATACAGAGGTATTGCTGGATGTCAGGAAAATTGAAAAGAAATAATTCAATAAACCAATTTAATTTTTCCCTTCAATGAAAACATTTCTAAAAATCAGTCTTGTTACTATTAGTATTTTAGTTTTACTTTTTGTCCTGTTTTTAGCATTTTTTACAATAACAGATTATAAACCTGATGCTACTTTCGATATTCATAACACTTACCATCCTGATACTTTAAAGAGAGGTGACACTTTAACTATTATAACCTGGAATATCGGGTATGCAGGATTAGGCGATGAAATGGATTTTTTCTATGATGGGGGTGAGCAAGTCAGAGCTACTAATGAAAATACTCAGAAAAATCTTAGTGAGATAAGTAATTTTCTTAGTAACACCTGTAAGCCAGATTTCATGCTATTGCAGGAAGTCGATAAAAAAGCTAAAAGAACTTATTTTATTGATGAAACAAAACATCTTGCAGGATTATTTAAGGAACTTTTTGTGTTCTTTGCTCCAAATTACAAAGTGCGTTTCGTTCCTCTCCCGGTAACATCTCCAATGGGTTTTGTTCATTCCGGATTACTTAGTTTGAGCGAACCGGATCCATTAAAATCTGTAAGATTAGACCTTCCCGGAAAGTATAGCTGGCCAATGAAAATTTTTATGCTTGACAGATGTATTTTGCTTAACCGGTATCCACTTAACAATGGTAAAGAATTTGTTCTTTTGAATATCCATAATTCTGCTTTTGATGATGGAAGCCTTAAAAAACAGGAAATGGACTTCATCAGAAATCTTGTTATCCGGGAATATGAAAAAGGAAATTATATTGCTGCCGGAGGTGACTGGAATCAAAATCCTCCAGGTCTCATAGACAACAAATTCAACAAACCGGATGGATATGAAAACTTTCTGCTTACAGGAATAGATGTTAATTTTTTGCCGGAACAGTGGCAATGGTGTTTTGGTAACGAGGTTCCTACCAACCGTTCATTAAGAACTGCTTTTAACAAGAAAACATCGGGAACTACTGTTCTTGATTTCTTTCTTCTGTCACCCAACATAGAGATTGTATCAGTAAAAACTTTCGACCTTGCATTTCAAAATTCTGACCATAATCCCGTGAGAATAAAATTTGTTATTAAAAACATAGCTTCGCAAATTAATTAAAAAAGCAATATTTGATTGATATTTTATACTAATTTTGAAGCGAGCTCGCGAGCTTAACGAAGTTAGATTCCGAAACATACTAAATAATGAGTGAAGAAATCCTCAAAGCTCTTATGCAGCTTTTCGCATTAATAGTTAAACAGGATGGCGGCGTAGAAGCTAATGAGAAAGAGTATGTGAATAATTTCCTGACTCAACAGTTGAATGATGAAACTTTTCATGAATACATGGAACTTTTTGCGGAATTTGCCGGGCTAAAAGAAGAAGATTTTATAAAAAGTAAATCCCGGCCTACTTCTGTTAGAGATTCAGTAAAAATCTTTGGCATTTGTAAAAAAATTAACCGTACACTAACTCAGCATCAAAAGGTAATTGTCCTTGTTAGGCTTTTTGAACTTGTCTCTTCTGATAAAAAGTTTACCAGTCAGAGGATGAATATTATAAATACTGTTGCAGAAGTTTTTAAGATATCAAAAGAAGAATTTGAAGACATACAAACATTTGTAAAAGAACAGACTCCGGAAAATTTAGACCGCACAAGTATACTGATTATTAGTGATAAAGATTTGAAATGTCAAAACTGCAAACAAATTTCACCAAAATCCTTTAACAGCAAAATATACATACTCCAAATCCGTAGTGTCGATCTATATTTTCTTAAGCATGATTCACTTGATGATATTTTCCTGAACGGGCTTCCAATTACTAACAAGCGCTTATATCTCTTTGCCAATGGCAGTTCCATAAGATTGTCAAAGGGCAGGCCTATTTACTACAGTGATATAGTATCCGGTTTTATGATTGATGATACTACTTTAAATATATCATATATTGCTGAAAATATTGCTTATAAATTCCCAAATGGAGAAATGGGTATAAGAGATATCAGTTTTTCTGAGACACAGGGCAAACTGGTTGGTATTATGGGTTCAAGCGGTACCGGAAAAACTACCTTACTTAATTTACTAAGCGGTTTTACAAAACCTGCTTCAGGTAATATAAAAGTCAACGGAAAAGATATTCATAAAGATGTTGAAGATTTAAAAGGGATAATTGGTTACATCCCGCAAGATGATCTGCTTATTGAAGAGCTTACAATTTTTAAGAATTTGTATTTTAATGCTAAACTCTGCTTCAGGGATAAATCTGATGAAGAAATAAAAGACCTTGTAAACAAAACACTGAATAGCCTTGGTTTATTAGAGAAAAAAGATCTTAAAGTTGGTTCACCTACAAGTAAAATCATAAGTGGAGGACAAAGAAAAAGACTGAATATTGCACTTGAACTAATTCGCGAACCTGCAATTCTGTTTGTTGATGAACCCACATCCGGACTTTCATCCCGTGATTCTGAAAATGTTATGGACCTCCTCAGGGAACTTACATTAAAAGACAAATTGATTTTTATCGTAATCCATCAACCTTCGTCAGATATCTTCAAAATGTTTGATGATATTATTGTTTTAGACACTGGTGGATACATGGTATATAGGGGGAATCCTATTGAAGCAATTATTTATTTTAAAACTCTGGATGAACAAATCAATCGCGATATTGCCGAATGTCCTAATTGTGGAACAGTAAATCCTGAACTTATTTTTAATATTATTGAAGCAAGGGTTGTTGATGAGTATGGGAAATATACAGAAAAAAGAAAAGTTATCCCTGCTAACTGGGAAAGCACTTACCAAAAAAATATTCCACATCATACTGTAACTAAATTTCATGAAAAACCTATATCAACACTTCGGATACCTAACTGGTTAAAGCAATTCCGGATATACACAATTCGTGATTGTCTTTCCAAAATATCCAACACACAATATGTATTACTTAATCTGCTGGAAGCCCCGCTATTGGCTTTTATCCTATCATATGTTATCCGGTATATAGCCGATCCTAATTCAAATATTTATTTGTTTTATGAAAATGAAAATATACCAATTTATATTTTCATGAGTCTCATTGTTATGCTCTTTCTTGGTCTTACTGTTAGTGCTGAAGAAATTTTTAAAGACCGGAAAATGATTCGCAGGGAGAGGTTCCTTAATCTTAGCCGTACCAGCTATTTGCTTGCAAAAATTCTTATTTTATTTACTATTTCAGCCACTCAGGCAATATTATTCGTTATTATCGGAAACAGCATCCTCGGGATAAAGGGAATGACATTTACATACTGGCTGGCTCTGTTTACTACAGCAGCTTTTGCTAATTTGCTTGGATTGAATATTTCTGCATCATTTAATTCTGCTATTACGATTTATATTATTATCCCTTTGCTGATGATCCCTATGATGGTATTAAGCGGGGCTATGTTTAGTTTTGATAAACTGAACCGAAATATCGGAAGTGTGAATAAAGTACCATTTATTGCAGAAATAATGGCTACCAGATGGACATATGAAGCTTTAATGGTTTCCCAATTCAAGGATAACGAATATGAAAAGATATTCTATGACTTTGAAAAAGAGAAAAGTATTGCAGATTATAAAAGAGTTCATGCTTTACCAAAACTTAACGAGGTCCTAAATCTTGTAAACAAAGATTTTAACAATGATGAACTTACTAAAGAAAATTCAGATAACTTAATACTACTTACAAATGAGATAAGAGAAGAAATGACACTTGTTAATAGTGTCAAATTTCAATATCTGGATTCACTCAACCCGGAGTCATATAGTATAAATGCAGCTATTTCTTCCAGGTCTTATCTAAACAGTCTTAATAAATACTATGACAGTGTTTTCTTTGAAAATAACCTCAGGAAAGAAAAGCTATTAGAACATTTGCTCAAAGTCCAGCCATATAAGACCAGGAATTTAATGAATTCATATCATAACGAAAGACTGGCTGAAATGGTAAAGAAAGCCTTTGAAAAAAATCCGATTATAGAATACAATCAGAAACTTATTCAACAATTTCAACCAATTTATCTGGATCCATATCCTGAAAGTTTCCTAAGTTTCAGAACTCATTTTTTTGCTCCAAAAAAATGGTTTGCGGGCCGGTATTTCGATACATATAATTTCAATCTCGCTGTGGTCTGGGTCATGACCTTAGCACTTTATTTTACTTTACGCTTTGAAGCACTTAAAAGAATAATTGATTCTGTTGGTGTAATTAATCTCAGAAAAATATTTAAATTTCTTTTTATAAAGCGTTAATTATTGTATTTTTATATTCAGAAAGTAATTCGAATGAACACAATTCTGCTATTATGTTTGAAAAGATACTAAGCTTTTTCCTGATTGTAATGCTCTTTTGTTCATGTCAGAGTTCGGGAGAAAATTCTGCAAAAAATGAAAATGCCGGGCAGGATACCATAATTTCTGCAATGGAAATAGAGGTTCCAGAGGAAAATCTAGTTGAAATAATTGACAATATCGCCTCGCCGGTTGAAATGGCAGCTTTACTGAATCGCCTCGGTGTGCCATTTTCAAAAGATTATCTGGCCAGCACCAGTTCTGTTGATGCCTTAAATACAAATTTTCAAATGGCATATAAATTAGGTGTATTCGGTGCTGATCTGGGTTATCTCAATATGTATGAGAAAACTTCATCTGCTATTGAATACATTTCAGCCATCAAAACACTAACTGATGAACTAAACATTGGTCAATTTTTCGACTATACAACCCTTAAACGTCTCGCGACCAGTAATCAAAATCTTGATTCTCTGATATTCTTATCTGTACATAGTTATAATGAAATGGATTCTTACTTTCGTAATTCACACAGGTCATATCTAAGCTCGTTAATGATAACCGGTTTATGGATTGAAGGTTTGTTCTTTGCAACACAGGTTGCTCAGGAATACCCTAGTCCTGATATAACAGAAAGAATTGGAGAACAGAAGATAATATTAAATGACATTCTTAGTATTTTGAATCTTTACAAAAAAGATCCCAGATTTAATGAGCTTATTCAAAGTCTTGAAACTCTGAATGTTGAATTAAAAAAAGTAAACATAACCTATGAGATTGGTGAACCTGAGACCATTGAAAAAGATGGAATGTTAGTTATCGTCCAGAATGAAAAAAGTATTGTGGAAATTTCGGAGGAACAACTAAACAGGATTATAGAAAAAACTGAAAAAATACGAAACAAGTTAATAGGCTTATAACAGATGAAACGGTTATTGATAATACCATTTGCTTTCATAATGATTTGCTCATTTTCAAGAACAGCAAGCGCTCAGGATCCCTCTGAACTGGTAGGCCAATGTGCCTTCAATGTTGGAAATAATACAACTTATTTGAAAGACTATGTAGTCAAACTTCCTGAAGCTAATTCACAGGATAACATTCCTACTCATAAAAACACTGCTATCCTTCTAAAAAACACTCACTATAGGTTAACCGTATGTAATTCCGATAATTCTGAAGGACAAGGTGTTATCCAGCTCTATAATAACGGGAAAAAAATCGCCAGTTCCATTACCCAGAACGGAAAAATATATCGTTCATTTGATTTTCAATGTAATAAAACCGGATCATATCAAATATGGATATCTTTTAAGGATGGTAAGGAAGGCTTTGCGGTTGGGATTTTATCACTTGTAAATAAATAGTAGTTAATCTTTCTGAAAATAATACCCCGGGAGCATGTCCCCGGGGTTTTTTATATAATCTTATCAGCAAAAAGAATAAAGATCAATCCTCCTGCAAATAAAAAAAATGATAGCTCACCAAACCATTTAACCCTGATATTTATAAAATAATTGGTAAGTAAAAATGATAATGGAATAAATCCGAATACTATCATCTCAAATGATGCCCAGGGAACAAAGAAAAACACTATTACAGAAATAGAAAATACCCACCAGAAAATCAAAAAAATCTTTCGTGATCTTACCTTTTTTTTGATAAGATCCCTTATAATCTGAAAACTGGCAAAAGCAACAATTAATGCCAGATAACCTAAGAAATAATAGTGAAATTGTGAAATATCATATTTAAAAGGAATCAGGTTGTCCTGAATGATCCCGATAAAAAGAGACAGATCACCATTAAGGAGATAATAGATTGCTGCCGTTAATAAAACCGGCGTACAGAAACCCAGGATTGGCACAACCCATTCACGCCAGTTTACCGGCCTTAGAATCAATAATCCGATCCAAACAAGTAACAGAAAAAAACCGAGATTTAAATAAAAAAGAGTTCCTGTTCCTATAAGTAAGCCGGCATCAAAAGAACTAAAGGAGATATTAGTATTCCTGTAAGAATCCATCAATCTTTCGATAGCTATGAGAAGAAAAATACTTGAAATAATTACCGGGTTTAAACTCTGAAGATCTGCAATAAAGCATCCTGATAAGATAAAAATTGCAGCAGGTAAATATGTTCTTTCATTAATAAAAAAGAATTTGGTGTTTAGCCTTACTAACAAAAAGCCATGAATAACCCAGATAATAATAGTAATCAATGTTCCCCAAATGGAAACGGGAGAAACAAAATTTATCAAAATACCATACAGAGGCATCGGGTGTTCGTTAAAAAAGAAATTTGAGGTTCCCGGATTTAGAAATGTATTTAACCATATACCAACAGCCATTATAATGATCAGGAAAATTATGGAAGGTTGTATACTTTTAAAAACTTTTAGTAACATATCCGGATAATTTACAGATCAAATCCTATATCGCAACGGTAGTGCTTTTCATCAAAAGATATTAGCCGGGCATTCTGATAGGATCTTGAAAGTGCCTGATCTTTGTCCGAACCATAAGAGCTAATTGATATCACTCTTCCTCCGTTTGTAAAAACATGGTCTCCTTCCCGGCGAGCACCGGCGTAAAACAGGATGCTATCCTTTACTTTCTCAATATTTTTTATTGTTTTCCCCTTTTCATAAGATCCGGGATATCCTCCTGACACGAGCATAACAGTTACAACAGTTCTTTGATCAATCTCAAGAGATTTGCCTGATAATTTACTCTCTGAAACTGCAATGAACAAATCAACCAGATCTGATTTTATCCTGGGAATAATTACTTCCGCTTCCGGATCACCCATTCTGACATTGTATTCTATAACATAAGGATCTCCTTTCACATTCATTAGTCCAAAGTAAACAAATCCTTTATAATCTATCCCTTCCTTATTAATCCCTTTGATTGTGGGCTGAATGATCCTGGTTTCCACTTTCTCCATGAATTTGCTGTCAGCAAATGGCACAGGTGATATAGCTCCCATACCACCTGTATTCAATCCGGTATCTCCCTCCCCTATCTTTTTATAATCTTTTGCTTCCGGTAAAATTTTGTATGTTTTCCCATCCGTCAGAACGATAACTGATAATTCAATACCATCCAGAAATTCCTCAATGAGGACCTTTTTACCGGCTTCCCCGAATTTTCCATCAAACATAGCGTTCAGTTCCTCAATGGCTTTATCATAATCATTTAATATCACAACCCCTTTGCCAGCAGCTAAGCCGTCAGCTTTGAGCACATAAGGCGGCTCTAATGTTTTAAGAAAACGAAAGGCACTCTCTCTCGATTCAGCATGAAAAGTCTTATGCCTGGCGGTTGGAATATCATACTTCTCCATGAAATTTTTTGCAAAGTCTTTGCTGCCTTCCAACATAGCTCCTTTTTTCACAGGTCCGATCATTTGGATATTCTTTAAATGATCGTGATCAAGAAAATAATCGCATATTCCGTTTACCAATGGTACTTCAGGTCCAACAATTACCATATCAACTTTTTTCTTCACAACAAATTCTCCGACAGAATTAAAATCATCCGGGTTAACCTGAATATTTTCACCGATTAATTCTGTTCCGGCATTACCCGGAGCAATGTATATTTTCTTTACTAATGCACTTTGTGACATCTTCCAGGCCAGTGCATGTTCACGCCCTCCTGATCCGAGAATTAATATTTTCATAAGCTCAATTGATTATAATTACCCCGGCAAACTTAAAAATTACAAGTCAAAAAACGATTCTTTACCAGTCAAATTTTTTTAACAATTCAGTTTCATAAATTGAAAATCTTTCTTAACAAACCAATCAATAACCCATGGTAACACAAAAGTTAATTGCCCCTGAGCATGGTTTGTATCATGAAATACAACTATCGAACCGGTTCGACAAAATTTTTTAATGCTTTTTAAGTAATCCCCTTTTGTTGTCCGTTTGACAAAATCCCCACACATAAAATCCCATATAACAATCTGATATTTTTCTTTCAAAGCCTTTATCTGTATTGGCCTTATCCTCCCGTAAGGTGGTCTGAACAAAGTACCAGGAATTAGCTTTGCAGCCCTTTCAATATCTTCCACATATCTTTTTTTCCCTGTTCTCCATCCGTCCGGATGACTGTACGAATGATTCCCAACTGCATGTCCCTCCTGTTGTATTCTATCAAATATCTCAGGGTATTTTTCAACATTCCTCCCCAGACAAAAAAAGGTAGCCCTTACATCATGCCTGGCTAATATATCCAGAACCCGTGGAGTTACTTCAGGATCAGGTCCGTCATCAAAAGTAAGATATACCTCATTATTATTATTTGGGATTGTCCAGATAAGCTCAGGAAACCATTTGCGGATCCATACCGGTGGCTTCTGGTAAAACCTTTTCAAAATATCATGCACCTTTCCTGTACAATGTATAAAAAGTATTAAACTTTTCTTTTATTTGATTATTAAGTTCATCTTGTTTGAATAACTCCGTTATCTGGATTAATTCCTGCAATATCTGAAGTCCCAATTGCTTTTCCCTTTGTAAAGTCTTTGAAAACCTCCTTTCAAGAGAAAAGTAATAATCCAGTTCTGAAATATACATATCTGCTATCTCCGTTGCAACCTTATTAGCTTCTTCAATATTTCCAAGCCTGTAATATACTTCCGGTATCTGAACTGAGAAATATCCGAATGGAGCTCTTTCGTTTGGAAAAAGTTCCATGCTACGCTCTATAACCTTTCTTGCAGAATCTCCTTTCTCTTCCTTTATTAATTTTATTGCCAGTCTGGTAAATGAACTACGAAAATTCGAAAGCATTCGTTTATTATTTTCATCCATATATACTTTAGGATCAGTAACGCCACCCCATTTAAATTTGTTCATTAAATTATCATACATTATTTCTGATTCAATCCTACCGTAAAAACCATCTATTTCATCAACTTTTACCGGAACAATACGATAAGCAAGACCTTCAACCTGAAAATAATTTTCAAGCCCCATGTAAGCTGATCCGGGCACAG
>JADFUQ010000607.1 GCA_015222065.1 Bacteroidota bacterium | reverse complement strand
GCCTCAAATTTCACAGGGCAAGCGTCGCATTTCACGTGGTAGGCCTTCATCATTCATCCTTCCAAAGAGTTATATGTTATAAGTTAAACGTTTGTTTATCTGTTCTTTGCTCACTACTCATCTCTCATCTCTTCCTCCTTACCCACCTACTCAACTTACTCAACTTACTATCTACTTCTTCGGTTTCTTCATGATAGCCCAAATCTCAAAGATAAATCCGAATAACACAATAATCGGAGCCAGTGTTATTCTTCTGAAGCTAAATATCTTCTCCGGATAAAATTCATTTGGATTTTCTGATTTTCCTCCGATCATAAGAAGAAAGCCTGTTATAATAATAACGAATCCAATAATTAATAATATATAATTCTCCCTGCCCAATGGAAAACCGGAGTTTGTTTGTTCATTCTTCTTTTTTATTGCCATGATTTATTTGTTTAGATGCTTTATTTTTATCTATTGATATATAATATGTTATGATGTTTCTGGTAACTGGTAACTGGTAACTGGTTACTGGTTACTGGTTACTGGTTACTGGTTACTGGTTACTGGTTTCTGGTTACAGTTACTGGTTACTGGGACTGGTTTCTGGTTTGTCCTAATCTCAAACATCTTCCCTATTCTCTTCCTACTCACCCACTCAACTTACTCAACTACTCAACTCTTCTTCAACCTCAAACCAATACTCACCTACTCACCACTTCCTCCTTACTCCTTACTCATACTTCTTACTTCTTCTCTTCTCTTCTTCACTTTTACTTTTTGCCTTTTTCACCTCATTACCTCATTTCCCCCTCTTTACTTTTGCCTTCTGCCTTTTGCCTTCTGCCTTTTTTAAAACAACTCATCCTCTTCCATCCTGAGATATTTATTTACCGCAAAAAATGTTGAAACCCAGTTCAGAACAATACCAGTAAAAATTATTCCGGCAAAAAGAATTGCAATTATATCTGCATCCCGGAAACTAAAAATTTCCATAAGCTCTTTTTGAATAAAATAGAGAAGTCCCGATAATAACATTATAGCAAATAGCCCTCCAAGCACCCCATGTAATGTGCTTTTTGCAAGAAATGGCCATCGTATAAAAGCTCTTGTTGCACCAACCAATTGCATAGTATGGATAATAAAACGTTTTGAATAAACTGATAGTCTTATGGTATTATTGATTAGTGTTATTGCTACAAGAAACAACAAACCGCTGAATGCTAACAGAAACACTCCTATTTTTCTAACATTCTCATTTATTAAATGAATAAGCGATTCCTGATAAAAAACTTCTTTCACCAACGGATAAGATAACAAATTATCCTTAATAACACTAATACTATCAGGGTTAGCAAAATCGGCATAAAGATAAACATCAATAGATGCTAACAGGGGATTATATCCGAGAAAATCAATAAAATCCTCTCCAAGATCTTCCTGCAACTCCCTGGCAGCATTTTCTTTCGATACATATTCAGTCGATTTAATATAACCGGAAGCGTCCAGATCCTTTTGCAATTTTTTAATCTCAACCTCTTTTACCTGATCTTTAATTATTACTGAAAAACTGATATTTTCTTTCACATAAACCGAAAGTTTATGAGCATTAAGCATAAGCAAACCCAGAATCCCAAGTAAAAAAAGTACCAGAGAAATACTAATAACAGATGAAATATAGGAACCTCTTAATCTTCTTCTGGTAGTTTTCGGTTTTTTTATTTCCATCCACTTATTTAAATATAAACAAGTTCATAATATCCTTTATCTATATCATTCAACTATTTCAACCCATCCATGCAAATCAGGTTCATCACCATTTTGAATAGCAACTAATTTTTCATACAATTTCATAGAAATCTGTCCTGGATTATCATCTATACAAAATTTATAAATTTTACTATTTAAAGGATCTGTTATAGATTTTATTGGGCTAATTACGGCAGCAGTTCCGCATGCTCCCACCTCATCAAAAGTATCCAGTTCTTCAAAAGTAATTCTTCTGCGTTCTGTTTTCAATCCCATGTCTTCAGCAAGCTGTATAAGGCTTTTGTTTGTAATTGAAGGTAATATCGATGGTGATTCGGGTGTTATATAAGTATTTTCCTTTATTCCAAAGAAATTTGCCGGACCACATTCGTCAATATATTTTTTTTCTTTTGCATCTAAAAACAGAACATTGGCAAATCCTTTATCATGTGCTATTTCAACCGGGACAAGGCTTGCAGCGTAGTTTCCTCCAACTTTTATATTCCCTGTTCCTAATGGAGCAGCCCTGTCAAAATCACGGCAAAGCAACATGTTAACCGGCCTTATACCACCTTTAAAATATGGACCTACAGGAGTAACAAAAACAATAAAAGTATATTCTGCAGATGGTCTTACACCAACTCTGGGTCCTGATCCGAAAAGCAGTGGACGAATGTATAATGCTGCACCTGATCCGTATGGAGGGATAAATTCCTCGTTTAGTTTCACTGCTTTAAATATGATTTCTTTAAAAAGTTCTCCGGGCACTTCAGCCATTTTTATACCTTTTGCAGAATTATTAAGTCTCTTTGAATTTTCCTCCCAACGAAATAGGCGTATTTTCCCATCGTTTCCCCGAAAAGCTTTCATCCCTTCAAAAGCTTCCTGTCCATAATGTAGTGCTGTAGCTGCAATATGTATTTTAATATATTCTGATGAAGAAACTTCCGGTTCTCCCCATCTGCCATCTTTGTAATAGCATCGAATATTTTGATCCGTTTTTTGGTAACCAAACGGTAAGTTTTTCCAGTCAATATTTTTCATAATTTATTATAGTTTTTAAATAAATTTAAAAAGCAGTCCAAAAATAATTCATCTGAACTGACAAAACAATTTAATTATTATGTTATTTGGTTAAATATAATAAATCAATAATTAATCCTTTGTAAATATTCAGTGCCTTAAGTTTGGAATGCTTAAATGCAAGAATGTTAAAAGTTTTAAACTACTAAGCCACTCACCTTACTTAACTTACTCACCTTACTCACCTCTTCTTACTTCTTCACTTTTCTACCCTTCGACCTCTTCTCCTCCTTACTCACCCTACTTAACTTACTTACCTACTCACCTCTTCCTACTTCTTCATTTTACCACAGTGAAATATGCTCCTCCCCTGGTGAAATATTTTCGTACCTCAAATTTCACAGGGCAGGCGTCGCATTTCACGTGACACGCATTCAAAATTTTACATTCTACATTCTTCCAAAGAGTTACGAGTTACGGGTTACGAGTACACTCTTATCATTTTCGCATTTACTCACCTTACTCAACTATATTTCACTTAACTTACAATCCTATTATTGCAGCTTAAATAAGTTCTTCCAGAATCTTTCCCTGTTCTTCTTTTGAAACCTCTCTGAGTACCCTGGCAGTGGCAGTATAGAATTCGTGATCTTTAATAAAACTTATTTGTTTTTCAAACCACTCCTTTTCCGAGGAGACTACATTATTATTAATCATTTCTTTTGCCTGATTTTTCATATTATCAATAAAATCAACTCTGCCTAAATAAGCAAGATTTGCATCACAAATAATTTCTTCCAACTTGTTATCCGGCGAAATGGGTGCTTGTGTAGACATAATAAGCTTACAAACAGTCTCAATCTGATCATTTAAATATCCATATTTTGGCAATATATCTCTTACATAAAAACAACTTGTTTGTTTATGATTTTTAAGTCCATCAAGAAAACCTGAATCATGAAAAAGGGCTGCTGTCTGGACAAGAATCATTTCTTCATCAGATATTCCTTCAGCCCTGCCAATAAGCTCAACCTGTGTTGATACGTTTAATGTGTGCTTAAAATTGTGAAAACTAAGATTTTCCCGCAGTTCTTTTTCCATCTTCATAAGTATATCTTCTTCAACATCCAAAAGTCTCAGCAGTTGAAGCCGGATCCTGAATTTTTCATTTGGTGATCCTTTCATATTAATTGACAATTCGGGACGAATACCATTTACAAAATACATATCAATTTCCCCTTTGTATTTTACGGGCATTTTTCCCCTGTATTCACAAATAAAAAATCCTTTTACAAAGTCATATGTTGATCCTGAAATATTTACTTTCCCTGCTTCTCCTGAAGATTCCATTCGGCTTGCTGTATTTACTGTATCACCCCAAATATCATAAGACAACTTTTTTTGTCCAACAACCCCTGCAATTACCGGTCCTGTATGTATTCCAATCCTGATATCCCAAAAATTCTGTCCCCGGCTTTTAGCTTCCTTTTTTAATTTCTTCATATATTCCTGCATCTCAATAGCAGCCAGCACAACTTCAATAGGGTTTGTCCTGTTCTTATCAGGTATTCCTCCCGCACACATATAGGCATCCCCAATAGTTTTTATTTTCTCAATATTGTATTTCTCTGCAACTGAATCAAAATGAAAAAAGAAAGTATCAAGCTCATCAATAAGCTTCTCAGGATTCATCTCTTCAGCAATCTTTGTAAATCCTTGAATATCTGAAAACAGGACTGTAGCCATTTTGTACTTCTTCTTTGCAACCTTTCCTTTTGATTTCAACTCATCTGCAGTATCTTTAGGTAAAACATTTGCAAGTAAATTTTCAGTTTTATCCATCTCTTTCACCATTTCCTCTGTTCGCTCATTTATAATTCTCTCAAGCTTATACCGCTCTTTTGCAAATTGGAAAGATCTGGCCTTAATTATTGACCACAGTATTAATGCCACAAAAATTACATAAATAAAATATACAATCTTCGATCTGTAAACAGGAGGCATAATCCTAAAATTCAAAGAAAATGTTTCGCCTGCTTCTCCGGCAGCGTTTAAATACCTGGCATGAAATATATATTCTCCTTCATCCAGATAAGTGTATTCCTTTATGTTATTAAATGTAAAATTGAGCCAGTCATCGTCAAATCCTTCAAGGAAATACTGGAAATTTAATGGAGAATTTGAATTCTCAGGTAATTTAAACTCAAAGTATAATGAATTTAAGTAAAATGGAATAGGAGAAAGAGTATATTTTCCTAAATCAATATAAAAATTGTCCGAAACCCAATTCCCGTTACTGAAACATACAGAATCATTTCCTAAAATAAATTTATTAAGTACAGGAACAAGTATCTCCTTTTGTTCAGGTGCTTGTGCCGACAAATAACCCGGTACTAATAAACCGGAAATGAAGAAAATTAATAAATAATTATATTTTTTTCTCGGAAATTTCATATCTTGTTTACCTAATATTAGGATTTTCAGCACTTCATAAATATAGCAAAAATTGTTAGTATAGAAATTAACCTAATTATTTGATATGAAAAAGCGACAAACTATTTTAGTTCCGCATGATTTTAGTGAAGTTGCCGACTATGCACTTCAACATGCAATTTTAGTTTCAGAAAACACAGGCAATGATATTACCATGGTTCATATTATCGATAATGACTCGAAGTATGATACCGCATTGGAAAAATGCAACGAAATTGCCGGTAATACTTTTAAAAAGTACTTTCGTAAGCCAAAAGTATTAATAAGAATGGGTAGTATTTTTACTGCTATTGGCGAGGCAGCAAAAGAAACTAATGCCAATCTGGTTATTATGGGAACTCATGGTATTAAAGGTATGCAAAAACTAACCGGCAGTTGGGCACTTAAGGTTATCGTACATTCAGAAGTTCCTTTTATTATTATTCAGGAACCTCCGAAGTCGAAAAAATTTACAAAGATCGTCTTCCCCATTGACTTTAAAGTTGAAAATAAGGAAAAAAATCAGTGGGTAAATTATCTCGCAACCCATTACCAATCAAAATTCTTCCTTATAGTACAGGATGTTAAGGACAAGGCTTTTAAGAGACGTATTAATTCAAATATGGTTTTTGCAAAAAAATATCTCATTTCAAGAAACGTAGAATTTGAAATACACACTGCACCTGCAAAAACAAAATTCTGGAAAGGAACAATAAGTTACGCCAAAGAAATAAACGCTGACCTTATCCTGATTATGACAACCCGTGATATTGGTATTGCTGATTATGCCTTTGGAGCAAATGAGCAGAATATTCTTGCCAATCCGGAAGGGATTCCCGTAATGTGCATAAATCCGAGTGCCAGTCTTCATAAAGGAGGCGGATTTTCTGCTATGGGAGGGTAAATATAAATAAAGGCAAAAGGCAAAAGATAAAAGGCAGATGTTAAATGTCAGATGTTTATCCTGTGAACTTTCGGCATTGTATTTTTGCCTTATTATTTTTTACTTATATTATGAATGAATTAATTTTTGCTACAAATAATCCTGATAAACTAAGGGAGATTCAAGACCTGTTAGGAGACAGTTTTAAACTTAATTGCCTTAAGGATATTGATTTCTCAGAAGATATTCCTGAAACAGGTGATACTCTTGAGATAAATGCTTCCTATAAAGCAAATTTTATTTACAGAATATTTAACAGGGATGTTTTCGCTGATGACACCGGACTGGAAATTGATGCTTTAGATGGTAAACCCGGAGTTCACTCAGCGAGATATGCCGGTCCGGAAAAAAATTCTGCTGCTAATATTAAGCGGGTTATTCATGAACTTAGATATGCCAGGAATCGTAAAGCAAGGTTTCGTACGGTTATTTCGCTGATAATTAATGGTAAAGAATACTCTTTTGAAGGAATAGTTAAAGGCACAATCTTAAAGACACTGCATGGACAAAAGGGATTCGGATATGATCCGGTATTCCAACCTTCAGGGCATACACAAACCTTTGCTGAAATGGAACTTAAGCAAAAAAATCTGATCTCCCACAGAGCTATCGCGTTTAAAAAACTTGTTGGTTTTTTAAAAAAAGGCATTTATTAATCCTCTAGTCGGCAGTCCACAAAAAAGTAAATAACAATTAAAAAATTATAACACAATAATAAATGCAAAAAATCACAAAAAACAAGCACCAAAATTCAAATAAATTACAATATTCAAAAAATCAATAATCAAAACAGTTTCGGTCATTT
>JADFUQ010000606.1 GCA_015222065.1 Bacteroidota bacterium | reverse complement strand
TAAATAGTGAATGGCTTACAAGGCTTGGAGAAAATGCACTTAGACCTGATATCGGTTTGGTTGGTGGTTTGCTGTTATATGAAAATGGCACTATTCAACATGCTGGAGTTGTTGTTGGCATGGGTGGATGGGCAGATCATGTTTTTAAAAAAATAGAACCGATTCATTTTGGTTCCCCATTTATTTCTCCCATGGTAACAAGAAATGTATCTGCTGTTACAGGCGCCTGTCTTGCAATTTCAAAAACCAAGTTTGAAGAATTGAAAGGCTTTAATGAAAAATTTATAATCTGTGGCAGTGATGTTGATTTGTCATTAAAAGCTCTAAAAAGAGGATATTTTAATCTATATAATCCTTATGTAAATTTATACCATATTGAATCTAAGACAAGAACATCCTATATCCCGGATATAGATTTTAAACTATCCCATGATAGTTATTCTGAATTTATAGAAAATGGCGATCCATACTATAATATTAATTTATCATTAAAAAGCCTTAATCCAAAAATACAAACTGAAAATGAGTTAAAAAAGTGTTAACTAAAATAATAAAAAATACTTTTTTAAAAAAAACATTCAAAAGTTTGGCTCAACCCATAATTAATTCAGCAGTGAGTACAAATATAGGAGAAATAACACCCCTTTGTGCCCGAAGAAGTAATTATGATTATGAAAGAATAAATATTTTATTGCCCTCAATTAACCATGAACATTTTTTCGGGGGCATTGCTACAGCTGTTTCATTTTTTAATAATCTCTCTGAGTTAAAAAAAATTAAAAAAAGAATAATAACTACAGATGCTGCGCCAGACAAAAAATCAATGGGAATTTTTAATAATTATGAATTTGCAAAAGCTGAAGCCGACAGCAAATTTGATAATGAAATACTTGCATTTAATGATAGATATAACAAAACCATACCAGTAGCAAAGAATGACTTTTTTATTGCAACAAGCTGGTGGACGGCTTTTCATGTGCAAAAAATAATCAACTGGCAACAAAAAGAATATAACCAGCCAGTTAAAAAACTAGTGTATTTAATTCAAGATTTTGAGCCTGGTTTTTATTCATGGTCAAGTAGATATGCATTAGCTGATAGTACTTATCGCTTTAGATATCCTCAAATTGCTGTTTTTAATTCATCCATGCTTTATACATTTTTTAAGGATAATAATTATGCGTTTGATAGAGAATTTATTTTTGAACCTGTTTTAAATGATAAACTGAAGAAAGGTCTTGATGATAGAAAGAATGTGACTAAAAAAAAGCAAATTCTTATTTATGGCAGACCTGGTGTAGAGAGAAATGCATTTTCATTAATTATTGAAGCGTTAAAATTATGGGTTTGGAAGCAGCCTGAAGTCCATCAATGGAGTTTGCTTTCAGTTGGTGAAAAGCATCAGAATATTGAATTGGGAAACTCGATGGTTCTAAAATCAGTCGGGAAATTATCACTTGACAGGTATGTTACAGTATTAAACGAATCTGCAATAGGTATTTCCCTTATGGTTTCCCCACACCCGAGTTATCCTCCCATGGAAATGGCTTTATTTGGTCTGGGTGTAATCTCAAATTCATTTGCAAATAAAGAACTATCAAGCTGGCATGAAAATATTACATCGATTCGTTTGTCTGATGAGATGCTGGCTAGCACATTATTAGAGCAATGCAATTGTTTTATTAGAAATAATGATTTTTTTCTTAAGGGCAGACTTTTTAAAAGTGAATACTTAAAAATGGATAAGCAATTTGATTTTATGAAAGATTTAATTGAAGAATTATTTAACAAATAAGACAGCTTGGTTATGAAAAATATATTTTAAAGAATTAAAGTGTTACATTTTTATGAAGGTTTCTAAAGGCAAGACATTAACTGTATCTATTGTTGTATATCGACCAAACATGGCATATCTGGTTGAAACATTGACAAGCCTTCAGAAGGCAATTGTATATGCCATGAACAGGGGTGTAATTTGTAAAGCACACATTTTCCTAATTAACAACGGATCATCAAGAGATGTGTTGCGATTTATCGAATGCTATGTCCATAGGATGCATAAAGAAACAGAGATTTGTGGGACTGTATTGTCCGGACATGGAAATATTGGGTATGGTTGTGGGCATAATATAGGTATAGAAAAATCATCTGGTGATTATTATTTAATCCTGAATCCAGATGTAGCGCTTGAGTCAGAATCTATTTTGAATGGGATTCAGTTTTTAGAGCAGAATCGCGATGTGGGCTTGGTTGTTCCAATTGTATTGAATGACAAAAAAGAAAAAAGTCATTTATGTAAAAGATATCCCGATGTGTTTAGTCTTTTTTTACGTGGGTTTGCTCCCAAGGCAATAAAGAAGTTTTTTAAATACCAACTTGACAGTTATGATATGACTGATATTGATCTGAATCAAGCAAATAAAGATGTGGCAATTGCCAGTGGCTGTTTTATGTTGTTTGAAGAGTCGGTTTTAAATCAAATATGTGGGTTTGATCCACGTTATTTTTTATATTTTGAAGATTTTGATTTAAGTATCAAAACAAGAAAGTTTTCTCGCATAGCGCTTTTACCACAGATGCGAATTTTTCATTATGGGGGGCATACAACTCATAAAGGTTGGAGACATATTAAATATTTTATAAGCTCTGTCTTTACCTTTTTTAATACCAATGGATGGAAATGGCTCTAAAGAAAACACAGAGGGTACTATGTTTCTGAATCTGTATTCCTTTTCTTGGTTGAGGTGGAAGCAAGGTTGTGGGGCTAACTCCGGTCGCCCTCCGGGCTCCCTCCATTAGCCCCGAAAACGGCTGCTTGACAATCCTCACGGTTTTGGCTTACGGGAAACAAGAGGGTCACATCTTAAATATTAACTATTGACTGGCACTTGCGGGACGGGCACTTGCGGGACGTCCATAAATAAGTAAATAACTTCACAGGGTCATACGGAGTCACTCATTAAAGGGCACCTTTCCTATTGACAATTGAGACAATTGACCATCTTATTCAAACAAATCGCAGGTCAGAAGATTACGCAGGAAACCAACAGGGTCACATCTTAAATATTAACTTTTGGCTTATGTTGAGACGGATAGGATATCTTCGGAAGAGGCGAATACGAGTTATAGGGTGATTTAT
>JADFUQ010000119.1 GCA_015222065.1 Bacteroidota bacterium | reverse complement strand
AGATTGCTAAAGAGGCAACAGCCACCCAACATCCATATGGTGCTCTTGTTGTTTCGTCTCTGTTAGATGAAACAGACATTTTGCATGCCCGACCAAAATTGTATGTTCTGCCAAATCATCCACACATGGAAACATTCCGGGAAGAATACGCCGGTTTATTTGGTATGCTGGAAGACAGACCCAAAGATCCTAAAGAAAATGTACCTGGATTTATGGGAGCCGATGATGTTACTCGAAGCGTAGGATTGTTCAGAAAATTATATAAGGATAATGATAACAGAGTAGATGCTTTTGAGTTTGGAAAGGCAAGGGCATTTGATATATTTATCGGAGACTGGGGGAGACATGAGGATAATTGGAAGTGGGCGGGTTATGAAAAAGGAAATGAAAGGATTTATTATCCAATACCCAGAGACAGAGATCATGCTTTTTCCAGGTGGAACGGTATATTACCGTACCTGGCTGACAGAGAATGGGCCATGCCCAATATAGAAAATTTCGATTATAATTTTCATGATGTAAAAAGTTTGACATGGCCAGCCCGACACCTCGACCGGTTATTATTAACTCCCCTGGACCGTAGTGACTGGCGAAAAATAACTCAGTATATACAGCGAAAAATGACCGATGATGTAATTGATAAAGCTATTGCATCGTTTCCACCGGAGGTGCAACACATTTCAGGAAAAGAAATCAGCGATAAATTAAAATCAAGAAGAGAGCAGTTGCCCAATGCCATTGATGAATATTATTTACTCCTTGCCAGATATGTAGATATTGTCGGATCCAACAAAAAGGAATATGTTGAGATAAACAGATTAAAAAGTGGAGAGGTTCGGGTTAGGATGTATAAAAAGAAAGGAGAAACAATACAACCTACAGATGAACCTATTTTTGATCGGCAATTTATTAGGGATGAGACCAGGGAAATTAGGATATATGGTTTGGACGGAACTGATATTTTCAATGTTACCGGAGAAGCAGATAAAAGTATTCTTGTAAGGATAATTGGTGGCCCTGGACATGATGAAATCATAGATAATTCAATTGTTAAGGGATTAAAAAAACACACCCTTGTTTATGACAATACAGCAACAAAGTTGAACCTGGGATCAGAATCTAAAAATCTCACCTCAAATGAACCTGAGATCAACAATTACGATCGTAAGTCATTCGAACATAACACATACTTCCCAATGCCCTTAATATATTACTCATCAGATGATGGTTTTGTAGCATCTTTTGGAACGAACTGGACAAAATACGGTTACAGGAAAGAAGGATATAAAAGCAAACATGATTTTAAAATAAGAGCTGGTACAGTTGGAAATATACAGTTCGGCCTTAGTAATCGATGGCATCATATTCTTGGGAAGTGGGATATTGGATTTAAAACAAAATATGGTCATTATTTCCCTTATTACAACTTCTTTGGTGTGGGGAATGATACCAAAAAAGATGATATTTTGTACCCCAACGATTATTATAAGGTACGGATCAAAGGTCTCATGGCAGAATTTTTTACTGAATTTGAAATCTTTAAGAAAGGATATCTAGGAGTAAAATCCCTGTTTGAAAACTTCGACTCGGACAATGAATCAGGTATAATCTTAGAAAACGTGGAAAACGGTATACCAGGTAATGAAAGGATTATCCTGGGGGGCATCAATACAAGATTTTACCTGGATTTACGGGACAGGGAAGTATTTGCGACACGCGGTTTACAATTCTTAATTGAGAATACCAGCTATACAACGATTAATGGGGAATCAGGGAATTTTGGACTTACAGAATCTTATCTTAAATATTATGGCACTGCAAAAATCTTGCTACCAACAACTTTGGTGTTAAAAATCGGGGGAAGTAAAAATCATGGTACAAATATTCCGTTTTACAAATATACATATTTAGGACAATTTAATAATCTGAGAGGCTACAGGAGAAACCGTTTTACTGGTGATGCGAGTGCCTATTTAAACTCCGAATTACGATTCCATTTTGGAGATATAAAAAATGCTATTCTTCCATTTGAATTAGGTCTTATCGCATTCCAGGACTGGGGAAAAGTATGGTTTGACGGAAATGATCAGGGAGGCTGGCATAAAGGCTATGGTGGGGGTTTTTACATTGCACCTATTGCCAGGGACTATACTTTTTCTTTTTCAATTGAAACTTCCGAAGAAGAAAATTTGTTATTTCGTTTCGGATTAGGGTTTGATATGGACAGGTAAATCTTTTGGATTTTCTCCTTATAGTTAGTATGAGAAAAACTTGTCCGGATTTTTTTATTTCAACTCAAATGAAATTCAAAAAGTAATTTCTAAAAAACATTAATAAGTAAAGTGTGCTCATAAAAAAAATATTATTAAATTACAACTTTAATGAATTCAAAATTTACCACAAAAAAAGAATTATTGACTGGATTAAAAAAACCCAAAAAGAAAATTGCCGAACTTGATTCAGGAATTAGTGAAAACCTTGAAACTGAAGATAAAGTCAGGGAAATAGAAAAAAAATACAAATTCATTGTAAACGCTTATGGTGAATTGATGACCCTGATAAACAGGGATTACGTTTATGAACTTGTTAATGATTCTTTATGTCGTGTGTTTGGAAAAACAAGGGAAGATTTTATCGGGAAAACAATTGCTGAAGTATGGGGAAAACAAAAATTTGAAAAAGAAATAAAAAGAAAAGTTGATCAATGTTTTAATGGGGAAATCTTTAAGGAGGAAGACTCTTTTATTATCGCCGGTGGCGAAAGAAGGTGCTACGCCGTGATATATTATCCTTACAAAAATGAAAAGGGGGAAGTGACCCATATTGTCGGAGTTACTAATGATATTACCGAAAGGAAAAAAGCTGAATTAGCCTTGAAAGAATCGGAGGAAAAACTTAGAGTTTTAAATGAAAAAAAGGACAAATATCTTTCCATTATCAATTCTGATCTTGAAAAAGCCTCCAATTATGTAAAATCCCTCCTCCCTGAACAAGTAAACACTGATATTGTAAAGATTAATTGGAAAATTGTGCCCTCAGTTCATTTAAGTGGCGACAGTTTCGGGTATCACTGGATTGACGATGAACACTTTGCGTTCTATATACTTGATGTTACAGGGCACGGGGTCGGTGCTGCCCTTCATTCTGTATCTGCTTTAAACACCTTGAAATTTCAAATTTCAACAAACACAGACTTCAGATATCCTGAACAGGTACTGAAAGGACTTAATAATGTTTTCCAGATGAGCGATCACTACTCTATGTTTATTACCATGTGGTATTGCGTCTATAATAAATCAAAACGTGAATTGAGATATGGAGGTGCCGGACATCCACCGCTTATTCTTTTTAGTTCAATCAAGGATCCGGTTAAAATTGTTTCCCAAAATATCATGTTAGGTGTAGAGAAAAACATTGATTTTCACAGCGATACTATAAACATAGAAAGAGCCACGAAATTATATCTATATACTGATGGAGCCTATGAGGTTAAACAACCTAATGGGAAAATGATGAAAATTGACGATCTGGTAAATTACCTGAAAAAGAATCAAAATGT
>JADFUQ010000118.1 GCA_015222065.1 Bacteroidota bacterium | reverse complement strand
GAGAAGGAGATACTTTTAACCCTTCAGCAGAAGTATGATTTTGAGGAAGTTAAAATGAAAGATGCTGCCCATTTGGCTGATGGTAATTATCTCAAAGCTTTAAATGTTTTAGAAAAGGCTGAAGAAAACAAACTCCATTTTGAGAATTTTACTGCGCTTATGAGATTATGCTGGACTAATGATATTACCGGGATACTTAATTGGGTTGAAGAGATAGCCAGGACGGGAAGGGAATCACAAAAACAATTTCTGGATTATGGATTAAGAATAATACGTGAGAACTTTTTTATGAATATAAATCAGGGAATTTCTGATGAAATAAACAGAATGACCCAATATGAATCAAACTTTTCAGTCAATTTTTCAAAATTTATTGATAAAAACAATGTGTTTGGAATTGCCAATGGATTTAATCAGGCCAGTTTGCATATAGAAGCAAATGCTAATGGGAAAATTGTATTTCTGGATATGGCAAACAAACTTGCAAAATTGATAAAAAAGTAATTTTCATTAAATTTGTCAGGGTGAAGAGCAAAGAGCAAAGAAAAACTAACCGCAGAGATCGCAAAGAAGGCGCAAAGTTCGCATAAGAATATTTGCACTTTGCGTACTTGGCGCATCCTTAGCGTACTTGGCGGTTAATTCTTTAATAAATATTACTGCAGAGTTACAGTGTGAAGAGGGGAGAGCAGAGAACAAAGTGCGGAGAGCAAAAGGGTACTTAAATTTTTTTAGAAAATGAGAGACAGCGAACAGAAGAATAGAGACTTCGGGTTGGATACTAATAAGAATTACCAACAAATAACAGGTACATGCCATAAACTTGATTCCTATAATTGGCTGAAGGATATTCCTGAAGGTGTAAAAACCAAAAACATTATTGAGGTCAGGTTTAAAAATACACGAAAAGACGTTTTCAGAAATGTAAATGAGTTGAGGTTGAAAACCGGGGATATTGTTGCGGTGGAAGCCTCCCCGGGGCATGATATTGGAATTGTTGCACTTACCGGGGAATTGGCCTATTATCAAATGATAAAGAACAATGGGACAAAAGACACTGAGGAATTAAAAAAGGTTTATCGTAAGGCTAAGCCGGCTGATCTTGAAAAATGGGAGGAAGCAATTTCTCTTGAAAAATCAACTATGTTAAAATCAAGAAAGCTTGCCGATAACCTAAAACTGGAAATGAAAATAGGGGACGTTGAATACCAGGGTGATAATACCAAGGCGATATTTTACTACATAGCTGACGGGAGGGTTGATTTCAGGGAATTAATAAAAATTCTTGCTGATGAGTTTAAAGTAAGAATAGAAATGCGGCAGATTGGAGCAAGGCAGGAAACGGGACGAATAGGGGGAACCGGTCCTTGTGGACGCGAACTATGCTGTTCATCCTGGATGTCAAATTTTAATTCCGTGACAACAAATTCTGCCAGGCACCAGGAATTGTCACTTAATCCTCAAAAACTGGCCGGCCAGTGCGGAAAGTTAAAATGCTGTCTTAACTATGAACTGGATTCCTACCTGGATGCAAAGAAGGATTTTCCCGACACCTCTATACCTCTTGAAACAGAAGAAGGGACCGCTTACCACCAGAAAACAGATATCTATAAACGTTTAATGTGGTATTCCTTCGATAAAGAGAAAACAGTTAATCTTACAGTGATCTCTGTAGATAGAGTAATTGATATTCAGGGAAAAAACAAAAAGGGGCAAAAAGTTCAATTTCTGGAAGATAAAACCAAACTTGCTGATACTTTTGAAGAATTTAAAAGTATTGATGGGGAAGAAAGTCTTGATCGTTTCAATAATTCTTCAAAATCAGGGAGGAAAAGATCGAAAAGAAAAAAGATAAAACGGAGATCAAGGAATGAAAAGTAAACGGATTTATCTGGTTGTAATTATTGCTCTTTTAACTATTGTTTCCTGTGACCCTGACAGAGTATATGAAGAATATGTTGAAATTCCTTTACATGTTTGGGATGTGGATTATAAGCCCTTGTTCAGGACATATATAACTGATACTGTCGCTTCTCATAATATTTATATTGATATCCGTAACGGATCCGGGTATTCATATCGTAATCTATACATTTTTTTAACCACAACTTCACCAACAGGTCAATGGACATGTGATACAATTGATTGCATCCTGGCTGACAAAAGAGGTAAATGGTATGGTAGTGGCTGGGGAGATATTTATGAATTACGGTTGCCATATAAACAAAACATAAGATTTCCTGTTTCGGGGTACTATTCATTTGAGCTTGAGCAGGCAATGCGAACCAAGCATCTA
The DNA here is from genome assembly GCA_015222065.1 of Bacteroidota bacterium. Taxonomy (GTDB): domain Bacteria; phylum Bacteroidota; class Bacteroidia; order Bacteroidales; family VadinHA17; genus JADFUQ01. Next base: position 7,465 of record JADFUQ010000118.1, on the reverse strand, counting down.
AAAGATGTTTATGATATTGGACTTAAGATTGAAAAGGTACAAACTTCTGAGACTGAAAGATAGTGGGAAAAGACAAATTACAGAAATGGGCTGAAATTAAAAAATTTGATCATGTTATTCAGCCCCGGGTTGAAGATGTTTATAAAAAAGATCATTTATTGAAAGGTAAATGGGCTGAAGAGTTTTTTAAAAACAACTATCCGGTAATGCTTGAACTGGGCTGTGGGAAAGGAGAATATTCCATTAACCTGGCAAAAAAATATTGCGATAAAAATTTTATCGGGATTGATATTAAAGGAGCCCGGATATGGAAAGGAGCCAGGGCAGTTGAAGAAATGGGATTAAAAAACGTTTGTTTTATCCGCACACGCATTGAACTTGTAAATTCTTTTTTTTCTAAGGATGAAATAAGTGAAATATGGCTGACCTTTCCTGATCCACAGTCGAAAAAGAGAAGAGAGAAAAAACGGCTCACTAATCCACAGTTTCTTAATTCATATAAGGATTTCTTAATCCCTGAAGGAATAATTCATCTGAAAACAGACAATCATCCCTTGTTTGAATATACACTGGATATTATCAGACAGAATAACCTGGAATTGTTGTACTCAACCCCTGATCTTTATAATGCCGAAGTATCAGATGAGAACCTTTTTTTTAAAACTTTTTATGAAAAACAATTTATTGAAAAAGGGAAAAAGATTACCTATCTGAGTTTTCGGCTTACTAATAATGAACCAATCAAATATTCAGGAAATGATTGAGAAAAACGGATTTTTTGAAGGAGTTTACGAGATAACAAAAAAAATCCCGTATGGAAGAGTGACAACATATGGCGCTATTGCAAAGTGTCTGGGAACCGGAGGCTCGGCCCGTGTTGTGGGCTGGGCACTAAACAGTTCCCGTGGACTTAGTTCTTTTGTTCCTGCACACCGTGTTGTGAACAGGAGTGGGATCCTTTCCGGAAAAAAACATTTTGGTGGTTCACTTATTATGAAACAATTGCTTGAAAATGAAGGAATAAGGGTTGAAGATGATAAAGTGGTTGACTTCGAAAAACTCTTCTGGGATCCGCGTATGGAATAATAATCAAATTTCCTGAATTAAGGGAAATAATTGTTAATTTTGCGCTTCTTGGGGAGGTGAGTAAGGAAGAAAGTAAAAAGTAAAAAGTAGAAAGTAAAAAGTAAAAAGTAAAGAGAGAAGAGTTTAAGGTTTGAAGATGTTTGAGTTTTAAGGAGAGGAATTGTGATGAGGTAATACGGAAATTCAAGACTCTTAAATTCAATCATTTAATCATTTAATCATTTAATCATTTTATTATGAGTTATAGTGAAGAAAACATTATTACTGTTTTGAAACAGGTTATTCACCCTGAAAAAGGGAAAGATATCGTGAGTTTAAACATGGTGGAGGACTTGGAAGTAAAGGGGAAAAAGATCAGTTTTACTCTTCATTTTGACAAGTCGAATGACCCTTTTGTGTCTGCTATACGTCAGGCATGTGTCAGTGTTATTCAAAAACATGTGGATAAGAATGCTGAAATAAAAGGAAATATCAACATTAAGTCGGATAAGGTTGCAAAAGAAGATAATAGAGCATTGCCAAATGTTAAAAATATAATTGCTGTTGCATCAGGTAAAGGTGGTGTTGGAAAATCAACAATAGCTTCAAATCTTGCTATTGCTCTTTCCAAGTCAGGAGCAGCGGTGGGATTGATAGATGCTGATATCTATGGGCCTTCTATTCCCAAGATGTTTAATGTTGAAGGGCAAAGACCTATGGTTAGTAAAATTGATGGTGTAGATATTATAGAACCGATTGAGAATTATGGAATAAAAATGCTGTCAATAGGATTCTTTATTAATCCTGATGATGCCCTGGTCTGGAGAGGTCCAATGGCAACCAATGCACTAAAACAACTTATAAGACAAAGTAATTGGGGAGAACTGGATTACCTCCTGGTGGACTTGCCTCCGGGCACAAGCGACATTCATCTTACTTTGGTTCAGGAAGTTCCTGTTACAGGTGCAATTATTGTAAGTACCCCACAAGAAGTGGCACTGGCTGATGCTGTTAAAGGGATTTCCATGTTCATGGGGGATAAGATTAATGTACCTGTATTAGGACTGGTGGAAAATATGTCATGGTTTACGCCGGCAGAATTGCCTGATAACAAGTATTATATCTTTGGGAAAGATGGATGTAAAAAACTTGCGGAAAAAAACAAACTCCCTCTTATAGGACAAATTCCAATTGTGCAAAGTATTTGTGAAGGTGGAGATGCCGGCAAACCATCAGTCCTGAACGAAGATTCAATTGTGGGGAAAGCCTTTCTTGAAATGGCTGATAAGGTAGCAGACCAGGTCGCAAAAAGAAATGCAACCCTTGATCCTACAAAAAAAGTCGAAATTAAGCCTACTCTGCATAAAGCAAACATAAAAAAATAACCGGAATGGAAACAAAAGAAAATAGTAAAATACACGATCGGATTAAAAACGAACTTGAAAAAATACGACCTTATCTTCAGGCAGATGGCGGAGATATTGAACTGGTGGAAATTACGGAGGATTTTGTTGTAAAGGTTGAATTAACAGGGGCTTGCCGTGGCTGTCCATACAGTGAGCAGACTCTTAAAGCAGGGGTTGAGCAAGCTCTTAAAAAGGAAATACCTGAAGTGAAAGAAGTGGTTTCTGCGAACAGTTAAAGCCTGGTTGTAACTCCGGGGATTGATAATAAATACAGGAAATTTCTGGATTTATAAAATAAGAAGCTGGTTTCTGAGTTTTACAAAAAGATAATTTTGTCAAATTTGAATTTTTCCAGGTTTCTATATAAAACAGTTCTCTATTTGCTGGTTGTTTTTTTTGCCGGTTGTTCTCCTGAAAAAAACACCTCATCAACAAGGGTTTACCATAACCTTACCTCTCATTACAATATCTATTTCAATGGTGAACAAAGTTTTCTTAAGGGTGTTGAAAAAATTGAGAATTCATTTCAGAATAATTACTCCCAGATACTGTCGGTATTTAATTATGTTGATGCTGACCTTGCCTCACAGGTAAAACCCCAGATGGACAGGGCAATACGAAAAGCAACAAAGGTGATCACACTGCATTCTATTAAGGTAAAGCCAGAAATAGATAAAGAAAATCTTTCAAAGCAGGAAAAAGAATTTCTGGAACAACCTGAATATAATATATGGGTGGACGATAGTTATTTATTAATGGGGAAGGCACAATTTTATAAGCATGATTTTAAGGCTGCACAATATACATTTAAACATGTCATAAAGGAGGCTCTGGATGAAGATATTAGGATTCAGGGAGATATTTGGCTTGCCAGGACATTTTGTGAAACAGACAATTTTAATAATGCACTTAAGGTATTAACAGTTTTGGCTGCAAACGACACAATACCTGATAAATTTGTCGGGGATGTTTCAAACACCTATGGTGATTTTTATTTGAAGCAGCGAAATTTTGAAATGGCAGTTCCGCACCTGACTAAAGCTCTTGAATACGCCAGAGATAAAAAGAAAAAAACCAGATACTCTTTTATTCTGGCCCAGATACAACAGGAATTGGGTTATTTCGAAAATGCTTCAGATCTATACAAGAAAGTGATAAAAATGAACCCGCCTTACGAGATGGCATTTAATGCAAAGATAAATCTGGCAGGTGCCTATGACGTTTCAATGGGAAATTCATCCGAAATTGTTAAGGAACTGGAAAAAATGCTTAAAGATGATAAGAATATTGATTACCACGATCAGATTTACTATGCTTTAGGGTCTGTAAGCATGAAGGAAGAAAAAATTGGAGAAGCCATTGAATTATATAAGCAATCTGTGGCTGGCAGTATTTCCAACACAAACCAGAAAGGATTAAGCTATCTTAGTCTTGCCGATATCTATTTCGAAAGGAAAGATTATAAATTATCACAGGCCTATTACGATAGTGCAGTTACAACCCTTGATAAATCATATCCCGGCTATGAATCTATTGCAGTAAAGACGGGAAATCTTACCCGCCTTGTTGATAATATTTTAATAGTTGAAAGGGAGGACAGCCTCCAAATGGTTGCTCAAATGAGTGAATCGGAACAAAAATTATTAATCAACAATATCATTCAAAAGATAAAAGAAGAGGAACGCAGGCAAAGGGAAACAGCCGAAAGTAAAGATCAATATAACCTGGGTCAGTTTTATGAGGATCAACGGAGATTTCAAAAAACTCTTGATCGTAGCGGGAAATGGTATTTTTATAACCCTGAGACTTTGGCTTTTGGGCGAACAGAGTTCAGGAAAAAATGGGGGGACAGGAAGCTTAGTGATAGTTGGAGACGAAAGAACAAGAATGTTATTAGTTTTGATCAGGAAGCCATTTCACAGGAAGGGTCAGATTCTTTAACCACTGGTAAAACCGGGATTGACGATAAAAAATCTGTTGAATTTTATATGAAAGATATTCCTTCGAATGATTCACTGATGATGTTATCCCATGCAAGAATAGCCGAAGCATTATACAAAGTTGGAAGAATATACCAGACTGACATGGATAATTTGGTTAAAGCGGCTGAAGTATATGAAGAACTTAACAGCAGATATCCGGAAAGTGATGATTATTTATCTTCCTTGTATCATTTGTATGAATTGCATTTGCAACAATCACATTATGAGAAAAGCAATTATTATAAAAACCTGATTATAGATAAATACCCCGATAGTGAGTATGCCCAATTCCTTTCTGATCCTGATTTTTATAAAAAATTGAAGGAGAAACAGGATGAGATCAAAAGATTTTATGAGAATACATACATCCTTTATAAGGAAGGAAAGTATAACTCAGTGATAGATAATTGTGATAAAGCTCTGACTGATGAAAAGGACCATGAACTGGCTCCTAAATTTGCATTGCTCAGAGCTATGGCTATTGGAAATAATGCTGATGAGGCAGCTTTCAAAGAAGCCCTGGTGGAATTGAATAAAACATATCCTCAAAGTGAAGAAAAAAACAGGGCAGATGAATTAATTGCCTATTTGAACGAGACTTACACGGTTTTGAAACAAGAAGAAGAAAAGCAGATTGCCAAAGAGATATACCTTATAAAAGAAGACCAGGAACATTTATTTGTACTTGCTCTTGAAAGTGGAGGTACTGATATTAATCGTATTATTTTTGATATTATCAACTTTAACCTTGATAATTTTGTGAATACCACTTTTAAAACCGAGGGTGAATTGCTGGATAATGGCTTGCAGATAATCAGTGTCAGAAGTTTTGAAAATAAAGCAACTGCTTTAGAATACTACCGGTTGATAAATTCAAATACAGATGTTTTTAAATCAATAGAGAGAATGGAATACAGCTTTTTTGTAATTTCCCTGGATAATTTTAAAACATTTAAACAAAACAAATCAGCATCTACATATTTAAAGTTTTTTGAAGAAAATTATCTTCCATAGTCTTTGGGCACTCTTGACTTACCTGATCCCATCGGAGTAATTGCATTCTTCGTATTTATTAGCTTTCAGAATTCACCGCTCACCTTACTTAACTTTAGTTCACTTTAAGTATTGATTAGTTACTGTTTTTTATTCACCCTGTGAAATAAGTCGAAGATTAATTGCATGGAAATTTTTCACAAGGTAAATTTGCGTAACTATGTTCTTTTAGATAAAAGATTGCGTATTTTCGTAGAACCGCATAAACTGGGTTTATAATAATATTTGAGATGAGGAAGATTAAAATTATATGGGTAGATGATGAGATAGAATTATTAAATTCTCATATTATTTTTCTTGAAGAAAAGGGCTACCAGCTAAAAACGGCAAGTAACGGTGATGATGCTATTGAGATGATTGGGAATGAGGATTTTGATCTAGTGTTTTTAGATGAGAATATGCCAGGGAAAAGTGGACTTGAAACATTATCATATATAAAAGATTTACGACCAGACATTCCGGTAGTAATGGTTACAAAGAGTGAGGAAGAAGATATAATGGAAGAGGCAATCGGAGCAAAAATATCTGATTACCTTATTAAACCGGTGAAACCTCAGCAAGTACTATTATCGATAAAAAAGATTATTGAGCAAAAATGGCTGGTTACCAGGAAAACCGCTACTGCATATCAATCGGAATTTTCCAAAATAGGAAATAGGATCAATGAAGCTGTTAATTTTTCCGATTGGGCTGACCTGTACAAGAAACTCTCTTATTGGAGTATTGAACTAGATGATTCTGAAGATTCAAATCTCGCAGAGGTTTACCGTATGCAGGAGAATGAAGCAAATAACGCTTTTTCAAGGTTTGTTAAATTAAATTATGTTTCATGGTTTGAAAAAGTTGCGTATAATAAACCGCTGATGTCTCATGAGATTTTTCGCCGGAAAGTAGTACCGATATTAGACAATGGTGAGAAAGTTGCCTTTATCCTGATTGATAATTTGCGATACGATCAATGGCGGACAATCTATCCTGAAATACAAAATTATTTCAGGATCAGGCAGGAGGAACTCTATTGCAGCATTTTACCTACTGTTACCCAATATGCAAGAAATTCAATTTTTGCAGGAATTATGCCTGCCGAAATTGCAGATATGTTTCCGGAATTATGGATACCTGAGGAGGATGAAAAAGGTAAAAACCTGAATGAAAAGGAATTATTGTTACAACAGCTTAAAAGGTTAGGGAAAGAATATTCTTGTATATACGAAAAAGTCAATAATCTTGAACAGGGCAAAAAACTTGTTGAAAACGTGAATTCACTTGTAAATAAAGATCTTCTGGTGATCGTGTATAATTTTGTTGACATCCTTTCTCATGCTCGTACTGAAATGGATATGATACGCGAACTTGCAAATGATGAATCGGCTTACAGATCACTTACCCGTTCTTGGTTTACTCACTCTCCCTTGATTGAGCTTATAAAGGAACTAACAAACCATAATGTTACCATGATTATTACAACTGATCACGGAACAGTTCGTGTACAGAACCCTGTAAAAGTTATTGGAGACCGGCAAACTTCAACTAACCTGAGATATAAAATGGGTAAAAACCTGAATTTTAATTCGAAACAGGTTTTTGAGATTGGAGACCCGGCAAAAGTACGTTTGCCTAAATCAAACATCAGTTCAAAATATATTTTTGTATCCAATAATGATTTTCTTGTTTATCCCAATAACCTTAACCACTATGTAAAACTCTACCGGGATTCATTCCAGCATGGTGGTATTTCAATGCAGGAAATGATTCTGCCACTGGTTACACTTACATCAGCTTTCTGATATTGAAGAGTGGAATGATGGAAAAATGGAAGAATGGAAAAATGGAAGAATGGGAAGATAGAAGAATGAAGCGAAGAAAAACTAACCGCAGAGTTGCAGTGTGAAGAGCGGAGAGCAAAGAGCAAAGGATTCCGTGAAAGCATTAACTTATAACTTTTAACCACAGTGAAAT
>JADFUQ010000605.1 GCA_015222065.1 Bacteroidota bacterium | reverse complement strand
GCTGCGCTACACCCCGTCATTAAGTCAAATATTTATACATGTTTTTGCACTGCGAAAGTAGAAAATATTATGATTTCTTCTAAAATCTTTAGATATTTTATTTTTAATCAGAAAAATGATTAGAAGATGGCCTATGAAAGTATTATTGAATGCAGATGGGCAAAAAAGAATCGGATATATACCTTGGTAAAAAAAATTAGCTCTGATTTAATCAAATAATTTTTTCTGTTTTTGTATACTGCTTTTCAATGTAAAACGCAATGGTTTTTTATTTAAAGTTTCTACCTCTTTATGCGATTTTAAAAAATCCCTTAGTTTCTTTTCAGAAATATTCAAATTGAATTTTTTCATAATATCTTTTACCATATACTCTCCATTTTTCAGTAGCTCTATGATCTTTTTTTCATAGTCAGCCATTGGTTTATTCACAGCTGAAAACAGGTCTTTATTTTCGACAGGAACATAGCCTTCAATTGTTTTGCCATTGAAATCTATTGGAATTGCACCTTTCCGAATGAGTAAAAAATTGGCATTCTTTTCAGAATCATCCGGTTTTCGAACAAATATTTTTCTGTTCTTTCTTAACCCATCTATAACTCCTGACCATGTACCCCCTTTATCAGAGGACTCTGCAACATAGATTTCGTCTGCTAACCCGTAAATGATAGGGTTTCGTGCCATAGCTAACTCGACTTTCCATGGGGCTTTGGGAAAGAATGTGCTCAACACCAATACATCACCATCTACAATTTGCTTATAATATTTTTTATATCCGGAACCAAAGGTCATAATGCCTTGTGGCAGGACAATAATACTTTGACCTTTATATTTTAAAGCAGAATCCAGGGCCTGTTTATCAACACCTTTTGCAAATCCGCTTACAACAACCTTGTAATCCTTGCTGGCCAGTTTTGCAATATTGTCGGTGAATTGGAGAGATATTTCTGAAGTAATCCGGGAACCGACAATAGCTATGGATTTCTCCTGCATGATCTGCTTGTTCCCTTTTACATAAAGCACAGCCGGAGCATGTGCAACCTTAAGGTTATCTTTTAATGTTTTTGAATATTCAGAAGAGGTGATGGGAATGATTTCATAACCCTCATTGAGCAAAGATTCTGCTAAAAATGCAGTATTTGCCAATTCGGACTTTGCCTTTTTTAAATCCTCAATTTCTTTGTATTCCAAACCATAATTATTTTTCCAGTCGTTCTCAGATAATTGGAAAAAGTCCTCTGGTGTAAGTTCATTTTCATGATAAAATTTAATGATGAGGTTGTTTATTTTTAAATGACCCCATCTCTGTAAATGTGCCAACGCGATCCAATATGCTGCATCTTTGTTCATTTTAAATCTCCTCCTAAAGTTCTGGCGATAACCAGCGGTGCAATTTTTTTAGCACCTAAATTTATCAAATATCTCCCGATTTCTTTCACTGTTGCTCCACTATCAAAAATATCATCAATCAGTAAAATGCTTTTATCTTTAATTTCTGCCGGGTTGTTATATATAAAAGCATCCCTGACATTATCTGCCTTAAGATAGCTATTTTCAAATACTTTCTGCTCGCTGGTTTGGCATTGCTTCCTGAGATTGTAAGAAATCGGGAATTTAAGTACCCGGGAAATTTTTATTGCGAAATCCTTTACAAGTTCTCCTGACTTGGTAGGTGGCACAAAAAGAATTAGATCAAATTTATCCTGACCAAACTTCTTCCTGTACGCTTTCAACGTTAATCGAAGCAGAAAATCCGGGAAGTCACCACCGTTTTCATATTTACTCCTGTGGATGGCTGCCCCTACATTTGATACGCCATAATAGGATGCAGCAACACCATTTACCAGGTTTGTTCCTGTTGTTTCAACTATCAGTTCGGGGAAATAATCCTCCCTGTAAGCCTGCAGTTTTCCTGTCCAGTCAGGTGTTATTGTCACTTTAAGCTTTTGCAACCCTGTATTGTCGCAATTTTTGAAAAACCTATCATCGGAATCACCCAAAAAGTCGCATAAATATTTCATTCTCGACCCTGTGATTTCAACGTAAGCAATCATTTTTTCCAGATCTACCGTTTTTAAAGCCCTCAATTCTTCAAATGCCTTTGTATTTAACTTTGGTGCACCTGTGATATATTCAAATTTTTTACTTCTACCGATAGTAACTTCACGGATGATCTTTTGCTCGACCAGGTCAGCTTTGATGACCCTTATTTGGGTTTGTTTTAAATTTGTCCTTCGCATCAGATCTCTTTCGCCAAGCAATTCACTTTTAACGGCCTCAATAACACTTTCATACTTTGGAATGGCAGGCCTGCCACCCTCAATGAATGCTTCCGGTAAATCACGGTCCTGCGGATTATAAAAGAGTACAATATAGGCTGGTTCCCCGTCCCTTCCGGCACGGCCTATTTCCTGGTAGTAATGAACAGGTGACTGGGGAATTTGTGTGTGAATGATAAAACGAATATCGGGTTTGTCAATTCCCATACCCAGTGCATTGGTTGAAATCACACATTTCCATTGGTTGTTCATCAAACCGTTTTCAATGGCAATTCTGGAATCAGGATCAAGGCCTGCATTGTAACCAACAGAGGGTATCTTTAAATATTCAAACCATTTGGAATAAATTTCGGTATCCACACGTGTTCCTGTATATAGTATGCCCGAACCTGGAAATTTGGAGAGGTTTTGTCCCAGCCAGATGAGTTTTTCATCCTCAGAATTTACTTTGATAACAAATAACCTGAAATTTTCACGCATTAGGTTGCCTCTAATAATGATTAGATTACCACCCATCTGTTGTGCAATATCTGCTTCAACTTTTTTTGTGGCAGTGGCTGTGGTTGCCAATATGGGCATACCTTTTGGCAATAAGTTCACCAGATTAAGTATTCTTCGGAATGATGGTCTGAAATCATGTCCCCAAACCGAAATACAATGAGCTTCATCAACTACTACCATTGAAAGGTTCATTTGCCTTGTGGCTTCTATCCATTCTGAATTCTCCTGCCGCTCAGGTGCAATATAGAGGATTTTGAGTTTCCCCACTTTTGCCTCACTGATAATTTGAGAATTTTCTTCCGGGGTCTGTTCACTATTTATACATTTAGCTGCAATACCAAGATTATTCAGGTTTTTAACCTGATCACGCATCAAGGCAATTAAAGGGGAGAAAATAATCGTGGTTCCTTTAAATAGTATGGCAGGAAACTGAAAGCACAAAGATTTACCGAATCCTGTCTTTTCGATAAGCAGTACCCGTTCGCCTTTCAGGATCTTTTCGATGGTTTCCCACTGCTTATCATATAAGCGATTAATGTTAAAGGTGTGTTTTAATATGGTTTCTGCCTCCTGCCTGTTCATATTCATTTTTTTAAATTTACTAAAGTTTCGAATACTACAATCAAGGCAATTAAAATTAAATTGCCAGCTTAGCGGTTACCTTGTCTAACTATACAGAAAGTTTTTCCTGCAAATCATTAAATTTTTGGCATTATTTTTGGTCTATGCTACGAGTATTCCCTGAAAATACCATGGAATCGTTTTCTAAATAACAAAATCATTTTATTAAAACCACTTGTAACATAAAACTTATTATAATGAAAGCTATAAAATTCGTAATCCCAACCATCTTTATTTTGCTTCTTGGCTATTCCTGTGAGAAAACCAAAGTTGAAGAACCAGGACCAAAGGAAATTAATTTAACTCAGAAAGGGAAAATACTGGTTGAAGCGGATAACCTGTTTGGAATAAAGTTGTTTAAAGAAGT
>JADFUQ010000604.1 GCA_015222065.1 Bacteroidota bacterium | reverse complement strand
TGTAAATTTTGCGCAAGTACTAAATGTTATGTGAGGAAAAATATAGTTTCATCGTTAAATCAAGAAACATATTCTCTTTATTCATGCAAAAATTGTTTGAGCTTTTTCTTCAACAAAGATCAGTACCATATTTCATTAGAGGACCTTTATAATGATCTTTCCGAAAAAAGAGGGAACTTCCCTGAACAATTTTCACCTATTAAATCCTGGCAAAGACAAGCAGAATTGATTTGTCAACTTATGGAATTCCCTCTTACCTCAATTCTTGATATCGGCTGCAGAACCGGGGATTTTTTACTGCATTTCGACCCAAAGATAAAAAGGGAAGGTATTGAGTTATCCAAATATTTTGCTTCAATTGCTCAAAATCGTGGCTTAAAAATTCATCGGAATTTCGTCGAAAATATCAAATTTGATTATAAGTTTGATGTTGTAACATGCTATGCAATTCTTGAACATCTTGAATATCCGATCAAATTTCTTAACAAAATAAATACTTTGATCAACCCTGGAGGCCTATTGGTTGTACTAATTCCAACTCACCAATGTCTTAAAAGGAAATGGTTGGATACAATTGGTGGTTCCTGGCATATGTATAGTCCCCCTGAACATTTAAACTTTTTCTCAAGGAGATTCCTGGATCAGTATCTCAATAAGATAGGATTTCAACTAATTCACCGTTTTTATACCTCCGGAGGAATGATTGATCCTTTTCCTAAAATCAAAATCATTAACAAACTAATTAAGAAAATTGTTGAATTAGGTGATTATGGTTGGTTAAAAAAATATGCCTTTTTTGACCATATGTATAGTTATTACCTCTTTGAGAAAAATTAATTGAAATAAATTGACTGAATTTTAAATTATATAGCGATTTTTTATAAAATGAACCCCGGTGAAAAAATAAATGATACAATAGATCACCTTAATCATTGGCTATCAGGTCAGAATTGGAAAGGCTATGATCCTTATGATATTAAAGCAGTACCCTGTGTAATTTTTCTAATAAGAAAAGGCAACAATTTAAGACTTTTCACATTGGTTCGCGAATTGGTTTTTGAATTTTTCTATTGCTTCCCAACTCTTAGCCGAAAAATTTTTAATGTCAAACCGGAGGTGAATGCAAAGGCAATGGGTTTATTTGCCACTAGCTATCTTGATCTTTACAAATACTCTGAAGATAAAGTAAATATTGAAAAAGCGAACTGGTGCCTTGATTGGCTGCTAAAAAATAAAGCCCCTACAAGTATAGGATACGGATGGGGATATCCTTTTAACTGGCAATCAACAGAGTTTATCCCCAAAAATACTCCAAATGGGATTGTTACAACTGTAGTCGGAGATGCTTTCTGGAATTTCTATAAGTTCTCAAAGGACCAAAAATATTTAAACTCAATTGTTGAAATAGCCAGATTCCTTTACTCCCTTCCAATTGATAAAATAAACAACGAACAGATATGTTTTTCTTATACACCCTTATTTTCAAATCATGTTCATAATTTAAACCTGTTTGTCGCGGAATTTCTTATCAAAACAGGCACAGAAATCAAAGAAAAAGAATGGATTGAAACTGGAAATAAGGCTGTTAATTATACCATTTCCAATCAGTTACAAAATGGCGCTTTTGACTATAACGGTCCACCTGAAAAACCCGCAAATTATATAGATCATTATCATACCGGCTTTGTCCTCCGGATGCTTCATTCCATCTGGAAATTAACTAATCGTGAAGATGTATTTTTAGCCCTTAAAAAAGGATTCGGGTTTTATATGAACTCATTATTTGAAAATGAAACAATACCAAAGCTGAAACCGGATAAGAAGTACAGGATAGATATCCATTCCTGTGCGGAAAGTATTAATTGCCTTACAACCTTATCAGATACTTTTCCGGAAGCTAAATCAAGAGCAGAAAAAGTATTAGATTGGACAATAAAAAATCTTCAGGATGATACCGGGTATTTTTATTATGGAATTCTGAAAAACCGTTTATTCGGATATCATTTCAAATCAAAAATTCCGTACATTCGCTGGAGTCAGGCATGGATGATGAAAGCATTAAGCAATTATTTGTTAAAAACCCATAGACAGGAATTTTGATCTTCAAATGTTAAATAC
>JADFUQ010000603.1 GCA_015222065.1 Bacteroidota bacterium | reverse complement strand
GAAAAAACAACAGCAACTGCCATGATACGCTTTGGCACCAGCCCGCTTTTAACCGATCCTTCCTGGACATCATGGAAGAAGGTAAAAATTGGCACCGAACTAACTGAAAATTTGGGCACAAAGCGGTATTTCCAGTGGAAGGCTGAATTAGCAGCCACTAACCCGCTTAATAGCCCATCTATCAGAGGAATCCGGGTTTATTCAGAATGGGAGAACAGCTCTCCAAATGAAAAACTTGGAATAGTCGCAACCGTTGTACATAATGGTCAGGTTATAACACCATCCTATCCTTATAATTATGAAAATCTGAATCATCCGGAGTTACAAAAATTCAGGAAAAAATTTAAATTGGATAAAATTGTTGAAGGAGCAAATTCGGAATTTGAAATAATGATGCGCTTATTACACTGGTCTTACCGTATTCCTGTTAAAGAATATCCATATTCATGGAACTCTAACGATATTACAGTATACAAGAAAAGTGATAAGGGAATGCCTCAACTTCAGTGGGATTATGAGGGACGCCGCCGGGATGCTACATGCAGTTTTTCGAATCTTGCACTGCAGGGTGCTCTGATGTCAATGGGATATCAGGCCCGGTTCATAAATATTAACAGCGAAGGAGTCAGCGGTCATGAAGTTACGGAAGTCTGGTCAAATGAATTTAACAAATGGATCTATCTGGATGCAACACGTGATTATTATTATTTTGATCTTAAAACCGGACTGCCGCTGAATTTATTGGAAATACACGATAAACTCGCGGAAAAGCTACCGTTGGTTGAAACCTGGCAAAAACCGTTTGCCCCGGAAACAGGAGCAGAAGTTGTTCAGCAGATAAAAATCGGTATGCGCGAAGGCTATAACCCGGTAAGTATTGAGGAACACGGATATCACATAATAGAAACGATGGGTTACTTTCGTATTCCATTAAGAAACGATTTTTATTCAAATCCCTTACCGATACCAATAGCACAGGGTTTTACAATGTGGGGCTGGGATGGATATCTAAATCATTACGATGAAAAATTTCCAAAGAGAACCGAGTTCCAGCGTCAGACCAACCGTTTTGTTGATTTTTATGAACCATTAAATCAAGCACAGATATTTCTCTCGGAAACGGATAAACAAGGTTTACTGAAAGTAGAAGTTGATACCTATACTCCCGGCTTTATGAATTTACTTGTGAAAATCAATGATGGGGAATGGGCTGAACAGAAAAATGCTGCCTGGAAATGGAAACTGAAAGCCGGAATGAATAGAATAGAAATCCGGGTAAAAACTTCAGAAGGAGTGCCGGGACCGGTTAGTTGTGTAAAAGTAACTTGTAATCCTTAAACCAGTGTCAAGTCAAAAGACAAAAGACAAAAGTCAAAAGTGAAGAAGGAATTGTGAATCGTGAATGTACAAACCAGTAACCAGTAACCACAGTGAAATATGCTCCTTCGTCGCATTTCACGTGGCAAGCCAGTGACCAGTAAATAAAATTTTCACTTTAAATCCTTACATATTTTGAAACGACGAAATTTTTTAAAAGCAACAATTAGCACAGCGGTACTTTCCGGTATTGGCTGCAATTCCAACTTATCTGATCAGGGAGATTTTTCGTCAGCTCTTTTGGATAAAAACAAGAAGATCGCCGGCTTTTCTTTATCCGAATTATATGAGAAACTTAGTAGTCATTTTTATGAAAATTTTCTTCCTTTCTTCCTGAAAAACATGGTTAACTATAAAGATGGCGGTTTTTATCCTTACACGGAATGGGATGGCAAACCCAGAAGCGGCATCGAAAGCCAGGAAAGCTGGTGGCTGGGCAGAGGAATATGGATGGTTTCATTTTTATACAACAACCTGAAGAAAGAACAGAAATTTCTTGATATTGGTGAAAGAGCTGTAAAAATTATAATTAAAAACAAACCTGAAGGCGATTCATTGTGGCATAAAAGTTTTACCCCTGAAGGGAATCCGGCAGAAAATCCATCTGATTATATTTACGATGATCTTTTCATTGCCGAAGGTCTGGCAGAATTCGG
>JADFUQ010000602.1 GCA_015222065.1 Bacteroidota bacterium | reverse complement strand
TTGCCGGGTGAATACTTTACCAATAGATAGCTGCGTGTCCCTTTTGAAAAAAGTGCAGGAACCGAGAAGCTGTATAATACATCATTTTCATATGTGTAAATTCGTGTATTATATGAGTCGGTATCAAAGATGGCATATCTGGCTCTTATGTCAACAGGTAATTGCGGGAATGTGAATAGTATGTCCTGGTATAATATGTATCCCCATTCAGGTGAAAAATCTCCGGTTTTGCATCTGGCAATTTCAATCCTGTTCCTGAACCTGAGATTGGGACTTGTAATGTACGACAGGTGATAGCGTATATTGAGACGGTTAATTGCTTCCTGATCTGTAATGCCGGGTAGATCCTCATTAATATCTGCAATATCTGATTCCCCTTTTATTTTCCAGTACATTTCAATCTGTGATGATGGATGATAGTCAATTTTTATCAGGTAATCTGTGCCTGATGATGGGGAAGTAACCAGGTATCTGAGCCATGGGAATTTGTATGCATCGAAATATGCTGATACTTTCCAGTTAGCCAGGGGACTTATTTCTGCCCCGAGGTAAAATCCCTTTTCGTTTCTGCCACCTGAATTTTCAGCAAAAGCATTTCCGTAAAAGGAAAAATACTCCTTTTCGAAATTCCTGTATAACATTGCAAGGCTGAATTCTGAACTTAGATTAAAAAGTGCTCCATTCAGAATAGCCCAGCCCCTTCCAAAACAATATGCTGCCTCTCCATACAGATTTATCCGGTTTATAAGAAACTGGTAATCTCCTGAGAGATGTGTTAATTGTTTTCCTCTGAAATAGAATTGATTATAATACCTGTCTGGCGGATTTATTTTAGTGTCCAGCCAGGTGTGTGCAAAAGTAAGTCCGGTTTTTACTTTATTGAAATTCATAGTAAGATTGGTGCCAAATACCTGTTCAAGCACAGCATCTTTGTCTGAAGCAAGCCCTGCCAGAGAATGATCTCCAGTGGTCTGCAGACTCGAAACAGTTATTGCCTTATTCCTGGTTGAATCATATTCAGTAATATTTCCGTCAATTTTTTTCCCGGAATAGAAAAAAGATAAATCGATATTATTGTGGGTTAGTGTTGTAGCTAAACCTCTGAAGAAACGATTTTCGTCTGTTGAACGGTACCCGGTGATTCCGGCAGCACGCTTTTTTATATCAAGAGGCATTGAAGTCTTTCCAAATGAAAAGCCCGACCAAAGCACAAGACCCTGACCGAACCGCAGGTGGTAGTCTCCAATAGATAGATTTTTCACAAATCCGAAGTTATTTATCTGCAGATGTGCTGAATAAAAATCGAATCCATTCTTATTGATACCTTTGAAAAATTCCTCCCCTGCATCTTTTTCAGCAGTAATTCCCCATCTTATTTTTCTTTTATACCGGTAATCATATCTGATGTAAAGTTTTGTTGGGTTACCAAGAATTGGACTTGTTGTTCCATTCCCCGGTATTGAATTTTTATTCGGCGAGTTTTCTGATTCTTTATCAAATTTCCTGCTTGAACGCAAAAAAATCTGGTGTGTGCCTGATGCCAGTTTTTTATCCAAATCATCAGGAATAGCACGCTCTTTTATTTGCAGATCAATAAAGGGGAGTATCAGCCTGACAAACTCTTCATCAAACCCATACACAAACTGTAATTCATATGTGGAAAGTACAGGGCCATTTTTATGAATGTAATTAATGAGACTTTGGATCTGGAAATCTGACAGCAGTCTGATCCTGCTGAGTTCTTCAAAAGAAGCATAATTAATTACAACCGGATTAGCTGCCAGCTGTGTAAATTCTTCCTGCAGGATAGTAAGATCGATATTCCCGTCATGTTGTGCACCCAATTCCTCGACTAAAAGCATTAAATGTTCATCTGAGAAAAGCAAAGACTCTTGTGCTGAGACGGGCTGATTTATCAGGATAATGAGGAAAAAAACCAGATATGTAACAAAAGAACCGTGTCGTAGAAGGTGATTATTGAACATAGCTTCGCAAATTAACTAAAAATGCAATATTTTATTAAAACATAATAATGAACCGAAGTTGCAGGTTTCTGGTCACTGGTTACTTGTTACTGGTCAATGATTAAATTATTTTTTTTCTTAACTTCATCATTCTACATTCGAAATTCAGTATTCTTCAATATTCTCATTTCTCATCTCTCGCTTCTCACTGCTCTTTACTCCTTCCGACTCTGCCAGGAGCACCTTCGGCGCACTCTGGCAGGTCTTACCTGCTTCTTTTTCCCCTTCTCCTCTTCTCATCTCTCATCTCTCACCTCTTCTCTTCTTCTTCTTCCTTACTCACCTTACTCAACTACTCAACTCTTCTTACTTTCTTCACTTTTGCCTTGATTCTGGTTTCTGGTTCCTGATCATAGATCGAAAGTATACAAAATTGAAAAATGTGGTGTAAAGCCAAGTTGCTGATGGCGTGTGAATGCCAGGTTGGCTTCAATCCCTTTGTAATGATAACCGAGTCCGAATGTATATAAAGTAGGTTTTGTTGAGAATCCTGTACGGAGTGTAAGATTATCTGCCAGTTCAAATTCAATACCTGTTTTAAAAACAGCCGGATTATCAAGATCTTTTTCGGTTTCAGCAGCAAGAAAAATAGTATTTGCAAAACGATATCCCATGCCAAACCGGAATATTGTCGGGATATCTTCCTCAGTATAGAATGAAACCTGCGCCCTGGTTGGGTTAAAGACATGAGCGCCGAGAAACAAATTTTTTACCGGTTGAGCCATTATCCCGGCTTCGACAGTTAAATTTCCCTGGTTACCGTATTGGTCTGCAATAAATACATTGAGGTAATTAAGTTGAACACCGGCTGAAATATTTTTTCCAAGCATTTTGCCAAAAGCGACTCCTATCTTGTTTTCGTGATATTTTGAATAACCAAAATATGAGTATGTAACTCCTATTGTTCCCGGGGCAGTGGGGATAACAATTGCTGCTGCCTGAAGTCCGTATTGCGGGATAACAAATTTATTCTCATGATGAAAACCGAACGAAAACTGATCGAGCCAGGCAAGTCCTGCCTGGTTGTGAAAAACGGACCACAGGTGTGGCATCAT
>JADFUQ010000601.1 GCA_015222065.1 Bacteroidota bacterium | reverse complement strand
AGATTAAATAATGCGGGTCAAATGATAGATCAGGAATGGAATCAAATCCCTAAAAGATATGGATGTGTAATCCTTGATAAATACGTTGTCATGCCAAATCATTTTCACGGGATTGTTCAAACAATATCCGATAAAAATGACAGGATTTCATCGCCGGAACATGTGAATGCAGGGACGTCCCTTGTGGGCGTCCCTAATGATGCGGATGATATCAACATTCACCCACTTGGATATAGGAGTATTATATGGTAATTTGCGGAAGAATATTATGTTCGGCAACAACACGAAAGGATATGTGAATGACGTTGAGATTATGTGCTATATTGTCGGGAGTCTTGCTTATGCTTTTTTCGGGTTCTTGCCCAAAAGACAGCGTAACGTCTAACGAAAAGGATGATGGCTATCGCGGTATTTGGTACATGAACCAGCCATTGAAGAGTGTCTACAAGTATAAATACAGTGGAGGCCTCGGCACTTACTGTGCCAAGCATAAGCCTTTTGCGATCTATTGCAACAGGGTCGGGAAGACGTTCTTCTGCTATGGCGGCACAACCAAGGATAGTAACCGTCAATTGATACATATGGTCTCTTACTATGATCATAAGAAGAAGACGGTTCCCCTGCCTACGATTCTTCTGGACAAGAAAACGGATGACGCTCACGACAACCCTGTTATCTCGGTGGATGATAAGGGCTATATTTGGATCTTCTCGACTTCGCACGGAACAAACAGACCTTCCTATATCCATCGAAGCAAGAAGCCCTACGATATTAAAGCCTTTGATCTCATTGATGCCACAAGACTTGAGGACGGCAAAGAAGTTCCCATTACAAATTTCTCATATTTGCAGGCGTGGCATCTCCCCCAACAAGGGTTTGTCTGCTTTTTTACCAAATATGGATGGGGTTCCAGTCGCACCATCTGTTTCATGACAAGTCGGGACGGTGTCGGATGGTCTGCTTGGCAAAGGCTTGCGACCATAGGTAATGGTCATTATCAGATCAGCGGCGTGACTGAGAGAAAAGCGGCTTCGGCGTTTAATTATCACCCGAAACAAGGCGGTTTGAATTATCGAACCAACCTCTACTATGTTGAGACACATGATTTTGGTAAGACCTGGAGCAGTGCGGACGGACAGAAACTACGCCTGCCGCTTACGGAGACCAAGAACGCTGCACTGGTAAAGGACTATGAATCAGAAGGGCTAAAGGTCTATCTGAAGGACATCCGTTTCGATCTGAACGGCCGGCCCATAATCCTTTACATTACCAGTAATGGATATGAGTCAGGCCCCAAGAATGATCCTCGTACCTGGACCACAGCTCACTGGACCGGCAAGCGATGGAATATACAACCGGTCACAACGTCCGACAACAACTATGATATGGGATCTCTTTTTATCGAGAAGGATGGTGCCTGGTGCATCATTGCCCCGACCGAGACCGGTCCTCAGCCGTACAATCCGGGAGGCGAGATGGCTATCTGGGCAAGCAAGGATAAAGGGATAACCTGGAAACGACTCAAGCAGATCACACATACGAGCAAGCGCAATCATAACTACGCACGTGCATCAGTCAATGCGCATCCTGATTTATATGCTTTATGGGCTGACGGACACGGAAGAGAACCATCTGAATCAAACCTGTATTTCTGTAATCGGACAGGAGATGTATATGCCCTCCCCAGACGGATGTCTGACTCATTTGAGAAACCAGAACTTGTCGAACCAAGCATTCCAGTGGACGAGGACAAGCCGAACCGCTGAGTGGGCGGTTTTCCTGCCCAATGGTATTGTTAAATGAGATGCAATCCTGACTTATGACCATATTACATTTACAAATCGAACTACCGGATAATTGAATCGTAAATGCTCTGTAGAATATTGCTTCTGATATTCAAATCGGATATCTTATTGTTTTCTCTTGTGGGATAAACCCTGTTTGATAGAAATATGTATACCAGGTTTTCTTCAGGATCAACCCATGTGAAAATGCCCGTAAAACCTGAATGACCAAAACTGGAAGAGGTTGCGCCGGGAGAAGGATAGTTTTCCTCTGGTGGTAGTTCGTTATTGTTCAGCAATGGTTTATCAAAACCAAGTCCCCTGCGATTCTTATTATCAGGGAACTGATACCGTGTAAATTCCTTCATGGCTGAGTCGGAAAAATACTGTTTTCCTCCGTATGAACCCATGTTAAGATACATTTGCATAACTTTTACAAGATCGTTTGCCGTGGCAAAAAGACCTGCGTTGCCTGAAACACCACCCATCATTGCTGCTCCTTCATCGTGTACATACCCGTGTAATTGCTGTTTTCTGAAAAAGGTGTCATTTTCAGTAGGAATGATATTGAACTTACGGTATGAATTATCCGGGTTATAAGTTATTGTATATGCCCCCAGGGGATGATAAAAGTTTTTATCGAGGTAACTTTCATATTTTTCTCCGGTTAAATTTTCGATCATTTCCGGGAATATGTAATTGGCAAGGCCTGAATAAATATATTCCTTTTTCTCTAATAGTTCCGACTTGCGAATAGTTCTGTAAATCTTTTTCTTATATCTCTTGTGGAGATACAGGTCAGGTGCAGCTTTAATAGAGTACTGTTTCGAAGGTGAGTCTTTAAATGTAAACCATTTAAAATTACCCTGTTTATTTACCGTGTTTTTCCAGTAAGGGATCCAGGGGATCAGTCGTCCCTGGTGAGCAAGTATATCCCGAAACAGAATATCCGATTTATTTGAATGTTTGAAATTTTTCCAATAAAAACTAAAAGGTTTGTCTATATCTATCTTACCTTCATCATATAGTTTAATAAGAGCCGGTAGTGATCCCGTGATCTTTGTTACCGAGGCAAGGTCGTACAGGTCATCTTTTTTTACCAGTATCTCTTTTCTGAAGGTGTGATAACCATATGTTTCATGAAATATAACAGACCCATCGCGTGCTACAAGAACATGGCAACCGGGAAATGCTTTCTCCCTGATCCCTAAAAGTGCTATGGAATCAGTTTTTTTCTGAAGGTTTTCAATATCAACACCTGCATATCCGGGAAATGAGTATTTTAACCTTACGTTGTCGTTTGTATCTAAACCGTCACCTGATCTGTAACTGGAATTTACATTTACCGGCAGTCTTCCTTTAGCACCTGTGCCGCCGAATATAATCTGACCGCTTATCTTGTGGAAGAGTTGATTTTCCTGGTAAGTGATAATTATTGCTTTGGCTTTTTCAAGTCCTTCCAGTTTATCCAGTGAATATGGATTTCCGAAAACCGTCAGGATCACATTTTTCTTTAATAATACCTGTTGTAGAAAATCTTTTGTATCATCAGTTATTCCAAAGTTTCTGTATGCATGCTGACTTAAATTTCCAAGACCAACAATAACCAGGTT
>JADFUQ010000117.1 GCA_015222065.1 Bacteroidota bacterium | reverse complement strand
TTATCTTTTATCTTTTATCTTTTATCTTTTATCTTTTATCTTTTATCTTTTATCTTTTATCTTTTATCTTTTATCTTTTATCTTATTATGATTAGAAATGTTATAGTTGCACAGTCAGGTGGACCTTCACCCATAATAAATAACTCCCTTAGAGGAATTATTGAAACCTGCTATAAGTATCCTGAAATATTTGGAACTGTTTATGCTGGGTGGCATGGAATAGAAGGTGTTCTGAAAGAAGAATTAATAAACTTATCCTCCCAGGATCAAAAAGAAATTAAACTGTTAGAAAATACACCATCTGCTGGTAGTATCGGAACCTGCCGCTACAAATTAAAGGACCACCAGGCAAATGATTTCTCAAGGATCGTTGAGGTATTCCGTGCTCATAATATTGGATACTTTTTCTATATCGGCGGGAATGACAGTCAGCATACTGCATTTAAAGTCAGTGAGATATGCAAAACAAAAGGATTGGAAATAATTGCCACAGGAGTCCCTAAAACCATTGATAACGATGTGGGTGACCAGGAATTCAGGTTAATCGATCATACACCCGGATATGGAAGCGTTGCCAGATATTGGTCGCATATTATCCAGAATGCTATGGAAGAAAACCGTGGATCTTCACCTGCTGATCCGGTTCTGGTGATACAAGCCATGGGCAGAAAAATCGGGTTCATCCCTGCTGCAGCACGACTGGCCGATCCTGATCGTAATTTCCCGTTGCAGATCTACCTGGCTGAATCAATAATCACCATGGAAGAAATGGCTGACAGGATAAACGACCGGTTAAAAATTGACAGGCACTGCCTGGTTGTTGTAAGTGAAGGATTCGATGTTGGTGATATTGGAGAAGTTAAAGATTCTTTCGGACATACATCCTTTGGCTCCAGCAAAATTTCTGTTTACCAGAATATAATAAACCGGCTGAATGAAAAAGGACTAAAGACAAGAGGTTCAGCACGGGGCCAGGTCATGGGAACCGATCAGCGCGCCACAGCTATATATGCTTCAACTATTGATCTTGATGAAGCATACCTGGTGGGACAAAAAGCAGTTGAGATATCAATGAATGAAGGCAACGGCTGGATGGCCACTATCCTGCGGAACCCGGGTGAACAGTATTCTGTAAGGTATGATAAAGTACCACTGAATAAAGTTGCTCTTTCTGAACGTACTTTTCCAGAAAAATGGATCACTCCAGGAAGAATAGATGTAACCGATGAATTTATCCGCTATGTACGTCCCCTTATCGGCGATAAATGGCCCGGGGTGCCAATGGAAAACGGATTACAGCGGTTTGCAAGATTTAAGCCAATATTTGCTGATAAAAAATTGAAAAAATATCAACCTGAAGCTTATGAGTAGTTGAGAAATTGGCAGGTAACACTGGAAGGATAATTATGAGATTTACGAAAAGTCATAAAAGATTGCTTCACTTCGTTCGCAAAATCCATACACTTACTATGCTTAACATGAAACCTTAATAATTGTATCAAATGAATTATCAAAAAGAACTTATAGAGTTACAGCCAACAAAAAGATTTTTCATAGGTATCGATTCCGACGGCTGTGTATTCGACTCGATGGAGCCAAAACAAAAAGAGTTTTTTTGTCCCAATGTGATCCGTTTTTTCGGACTTTTCCCTATTGCCAGAATAGCAAGGGAAACATGGGAATTCACCAACCTTTATTCACAAATGCGCGGAGTAAACCGTTTCCTTGCCCTGCTGCATACTTTTGACCTTCTGGGGGAAAGAAAGGAAGTGCAGGAGCGTAGTTTTCAGGTTCCCGACCTCTCGCCCCTGAAGGAATGGACCCAACTGGAAAGTAAACTGGGCAATCCGGCGCTTGAAGTATATGCAAAAAAAATTAAGGATCCGGTCATTGACCTTGTATTGGATTGGTCACAAACGATAAACAAAGAGATCGGTCAATGGCTCAAGGACCTCCCTCCTTTCCCACCGGTTCCGGAAATACTTAGTAAGTTCGGTGAATATGCCGACAGCATTGTAGTATCACAAACCCCGGTAGAAGCGCTGGAAAGAGAATGGGATGAACATGATATTGCAAAATATGTAAGGATAATTGCCGGACAGGAACAGGGAACAAAAGCTGAACACCTGACTCTTGCAGCAGCAGATAAATACCCAAAAGATAAAATACTTATGATAGGTGATGCCCCCGGTGATCTGAACGCTGCCCGGCAGAATGATGTGCTGTTTTATCCGGTTATCCCGGGGAAAGAAGAGGAATCGTGGAAAAAATTACAAAATGAAGGGCTGGACCGGTTTTTCAACGGTACATATACAGGGGAATACGAAAACCGGCTACTGGACGATTTCAACAAAGGGCTGCCGGAATATCCGTCATGGGAAACTATATAGAGTCCATCTATAAAGTCGAAAGTTTAAATAAATATCAAAAATCACAAATGACAAGCACCCCCGTACGGTCATGCCCTGTTAAATACTGCCCGCCCTGTGTAATTGCGTTGCACCACTTCGTGGATTACACAGG
>JADFUQ010000600.1 GCA_015222065.1 Bacteroidota bacterium | reverse complement strand
TTTTCACGGTAATGCAGTATTGGGGTGAAGAAACTGAACAGCCAAGATTGATTAGCACTACTACCCCTCAAGGTGAGGTTCTGACGATGAAAGTAATGGACCCTGTAAACCATGGGGTTAACATGATTGGAGGGGATGCTGCTGATGCCGTCGTAGTATGGCCCGAGTTATAAGTTGCGTGGATTGACAGAGGTTCAAGTACGGTTCTGTGAGGTGGGGGTGAGATTCACCAGGGCTACCCGACTGGGGAGGAGAAAAATCTCCCCTTACCCGATTATACCGCCAATTAACTGATAATAAACGATATACATCCTTTTATTACTACTTATTTAACCTCTACTTCAACCACATGCGACGTATCCACACCAACAATATCAACAATCTTCACCATGATTTTATATTTACCAGCTTTTTCAAAAGTATGCGGTGCAGAAACAAATTCTATCTTTGAATTCTTTTTGGTGCGGAATGACTGCCAGATATTCTCGAAAATATAATTGCCCGTCCAGGCTTCTTTTACTTCGCCGTCTTCTTCTAACTGAATAATTTCCTTTTTATCCTCATAATCAAAATCAACAGACCAGTAATCAATCCAGTCTATCCAGTTTTTGGTGAGCAGTTCCCTCTGTAAAATACCGCTTTTGTCTTTGCTTAATTTGGTAATCTGCCCGTTTTCAATGATGACCTTTGACCTGCCTTTTTTCAGCGAATGCTCCAGTTCTTCCAGATCGTCCTGTGTATAGTAAGTAATAAAATTGGTCAATTCAATTTTTACGGTTTTTCCTTTTATTTGCGGTTTAACCTGTAAATAAGCCACATCGTAAAATTTAACCTGCCCTTTTTCTACTGCCCGTTTGTCAAAGGCTTCCCGCGGGATGTAGCGCAGGCGGATGTCCACGCCCTGCTGGCGCAGTTCGTCTTTGATGTACGGCACCAGCCCCATTTCAAATTCAAAGCCTAAAATATCCACCTGTGTAATCAGGTTTTGCCTGCATTCTTCAAACACATCTTCCACCAGAGTTTTGGTAACAGGCACGCTCAAGGGTCCCACATGCACAAAACGTCCTGCTTTTTTGCCGTGCAAGTATTTGTGTCCCTGAACCCGCTGTGCCGAATAGCCTTCAAGAATCAGACTGACATATTTCTCCTGTTTAGCCTCCAACAATTTTTCCTGCTGTTCCGACGGAATGTTAGCAGGCACGCCGAAAAAGAACTGGCGTTCGTATTTGCCCAGATTAAGTACCACAAAAGCGCGGTAAGGTTTTCCGTCTTTTTTCAACTCCCGTTGCACCTGAATCATGCGCTTGCGGGTGGTGTGAATGGCAAATCTGCCCAAGTCGCAGGCGATCCATTTTCTGCCCAGTTTTTCTGCTACTGATGCGGTTGTTCCGCTTCCGCAGAAGAAATCAGCCACCAAATCGCTCTCGTTGCTACTGGCTTTGATGATGCGCTCTAACAGGGCCTCGGGTTTTTGAGTAACGTAACCTAATCTTTCGTAAGACGATGTATTAATTATAGGTATTTGCCAAACACTACTTACATTTTTACCTTTTTTAATAACTTCATCAACATATATTCTATAATTATGGCTTTTACCCTTACCAGCATGTCCCCAGATCCATTCTCTACCATCTTCATCAATATGTAATTCCTGTTTTTTCATTTTTAAATATTGATCTCTATCAACTTCTTCCGTTACTTCATTAAGGCGGTGCTTTTCACTTTTTGAATAAAAAATTATAACATCGTGTTTAGAACAAAACACCTTTGGTGTATACATTAATCTACCTGTATAAAACCAAACAAGTTCATTCCGAAAATTGTCAATTCCAAAAATATCACTTAAAATCATTTTTATTACATTATTCACCCTCCAATCACAATGCACATAAATACTACCATCCTCGGCCAGCAGTTGGTGCATGAGTTTCAACCGTTCATACATCATTGAAAGATAAGATGAAATGCCACGTCCCCAAGTGTCGCGGTAAGCGATTTCCTCGATGATAGACTGCTTCTTGGTCACGCCCTCGCCGTTCACCGTAATGTTGTAGGAAAAATCAGCGCCCACGGCAAAGGGTGGGTCAATGTAAATCAGTTTAAGTCCGCCCTGTTTTTCGATTTCCTCCCGCATAGGTCCATTCACCAGCGAGGAAAGAATCAGCCTGTTATCGCCCCAGATCAGTTTGTTGGTCCAGCCTTTGAGTTGCCTGCCTGTTGTATCAAGCCAGCTTATCTGCTCCGGTTTAGTTTCTTTTCTCGGTTCGTCAATATGTTCGATGGAATGGAAGGGCAGAACCGCATTGATTACGGTTTCATTGCGTCCGTTCCAGAATAAAAAAACGTCCTCATCATCGGCATACAATTTGTAAATATATTCTTTGGGCAGGGCCTTGCCTTTTTTAATCAGGTCAATGATTTGTTGTTTTTTGGTGTCCGATAGATTCGTCTGTGCCATAAGTTTATTCTCATTTTTCAAGTTTAAAAAGTTCTATGATGTTTTCAAATGTCTTTATATCTTTTTGATGCTTTTCCCAGGTTTCCTGCTTCACATACAACGGGAAATATCGGTGTTCATTTTGCGAATCGTTCACATCGTTGCACCAGATTTGCAATCGTTTGATTTTACGCACATCGTCCAAATCTTCTCGGCCTTTGGTTTCAGCAATGTAAGTTTCCCGATCCGTTTTCTTGATGAAAAAATCAGGATGAAAATCATGGATATTGCCGTCTTCGCCCTGATACTCGATTTTGAAGTTGAGTGTTGGATAATT
>JADFUQ010000116.1 GCA_015222065.1 Bacteroidota bacterium | reverse complement strand
CTGGTTACTGGTTGCTGGTTACTGGTTGCTGGTTGCTGTTCTTTTCTTAACCTCAAACATTCTTCAAACTTTAAACCTCAAACATTCTTCAAACTTCAAACTTCAGACTTATACTCACCTCTCATATCTTTCTTCTTCTTTTCCGTTTTCTCTTTGCTTTTTATAATGAAATTGGGTAATTTTATTTGATTAATAATTATAAGTATTCAGTAGAACAATGATAACTTTTTATAAAAACAAAAATGTTTATTATGAAATCAAACCGGAGAAAATTTCTGAAAAATTCATTGACTGCAGCCGGCACCCTGGCATTAAGTTCAATGTTTAAAAGCACTTATGGCCGTGAAGCTGAAAAAGCACTGAACCGTGTTTCACTTCTGCCACCAGAGAAGGCAGCTACTGATGAGGATTTCTGGTACTGGGTTCAACGCTCCTTTACCTCATCATCAAATATGATGAACCTGAATAATGGCGGTGTTTGTCCGCAACCCAAGATAGTGCAGGATGCATTTGAAAATTATAACCGTATATGTAATGAAGGACCTGCATATTATATGTGGCATGTATTTGGTGATGGAAGAGAATCAGTTAGAAAATCGCTTGCTAAGCTGGCAGGATGTTCTGCTGAAGAGATAGCGATCCAGAGAAATACAACTGAAGCGCTGGAGACTGTAATTTTCGGACTTGATCTTCAAAAAGGAGATGAAGTGGTGCTTACTAAACAAGACTATCCAAATATGATCAATGCCTGGAAACAGAGGGAAAAAAGGGATGGGATTGTTCTGAAATGGATCAGCTTACCCCAGCCTATTGAAGATGATGATCAGATTGTTAAGGCTTATGTTGATGCATTCACCTCTAAAACAAAGATTATTGAGATAATGCATGTAATAAACTGGACAGGCCAGATTTTGCCTGCTAAAAAGATAACACGTGAAGCACATAAACGAGGTATTGAAGTAATGCTCGATGGTGCCCATGCTTTTGCACATTTCGAATTTACCATTCCTGAAACTGAAGTTGATTACTATGGCACAAGCTTGCATAAGTGGCTGTACGCACCTTTTGGCACCGGTATGCTTTATGTTAAGAAAGACAAGATAAAGAAGATATGGCCTCTCACAGCCCCGGACGATCCGGAATCGGATAATATTACAAAATTTGAAGCTATGGGTACACGTTCGTTCCCGGCTGAGCTGGCAATAGGTAAGGCTATAGATTTTCACTATATGATTGGGTCGAAAAGGAAAGAAGAGAGACTCAGGTATCTGAAAAACTACTGGATGAACGGCATAAATGAAATAACAGGTGCCAAATTCTTTACCTCTTTTAAGCCTGAATATGCCTGCGGTTTAGGAAATTTTGCCATTGATGGAATTAACCCCGCCGATATACAGACAGCGCTGCTTAACAAATATAAGATTTACACAATTGTTATTGATTGGGAGAATATTCACGGAATAAGAGTTACTCCTAATCTATATACAACAACCCGGGAGCTGGATAAATTTGTGAACGCTGTAAAAACTATCGTTAAGGAAAAGAGAGGATAACAGGGAACAGGTTTGTTTCGCAGGGGAACAGTATTCCTGTTTAGTGTGACGTTCCACCTTAAAAGAAAAGTAAGTAGTAGAAAGTAAGAAGTAAGAAGAAGATAATAATGAATGTAAAATGATGAATGTAGAATTATAAAATACCAGAAAAAAAAAAGCAGCAATATTTTCAATTAAGCGTCTTTAACGAATGGCAAACTCTGAGAAATTTTAACTATTACTAAAATATTGTCAACTATTCAGTGTATTAAGGTTAGAATGACTAAAATGATTGAATGATTAAATGAAGAAGGGGCTAAAATGGCTAATCTCATTATACTTTGTATTTTTATGTTAACTGCCAATTGCTGACTGTAGACTGTAGACTGTGGACTGATTAGTTACAAATATTGTTATTTTAATGAAATTTTTATTGAAATAACTCGTCTAATAATAAATGATACTCCAAACCCTAATTTCCTGTGGAAATAACAATTGAAAATCTGGGTAAGACCTACCGAAACGGGAACCATGCCCTGAAAGAGGTTAACCTGATCATTGAGAACGGAATGTTTGGATTACTTGGTCCGAACGGCGCCGGTAAATCAACCCTTATGAGAATTTTGGTTACACTGATGAAACCAAGCACAGGGCAGGCAAAAGTAAATCAACTGGACTTGATAAAAAACCGCAAAGAGATCCGGGCGATGATGGGTTATCTTCCACAGGATTTTCGCTTTTTTTCAAAATTACGCACATCTGAATTCCTTGATTATGCTGCCCGCTTATCCGGCATGAAAAACCGCCGCGATCGGAACATTGCCGTTGAAAAAATGCTTGAAGAGGTGGGTCTGTTTGAAGCAAGAGACCGTAAAGCAAGCAAACTGTCGGGTGGAATGAAAAGGCGGCTGGGTATTGCACAGGCACTAATAAATGAACCGAAAATCATAATTATTGATGAACCCACTACAGGTCTCGATCCCGAGGAAAGGATACGATTCAGAAACCTGCTTTCTACAATGAGCACGAAAGATATAATTATCATCCTTTCCACGCACATTGTCGGGGATATTTCAAGCACCTGTAATCAAATGGCTTTGCTCAACCGGGGTGAGTTGGTTTTTTCAGGCCCACCCGATAGTCTTATCCAACAAACCAAAGGGCATGTCTGGCTTGTGCAGGCAAATGAAAAAGACTACCTGGAGCTGAATAAAAGATACCCTGTCGTTTCCAGTGTACCTGTTGAAGGTGGTTGGGAAATACAGGTTGTTGCCGACAAACTAAACGGCTTCAAGGCAAAGAAAATCGATCCTAACCTGGAGCATGCTTACATTTATTATATGGAAAACAAACTGGAAACCAGGGAAACAATACAAGCCTTATGATCTCGATATACCATATCCGTTCCATTGCAAAATACGAGATTAAAACGCTCTCTCGGAGTTGGTTTTTTCGCATTTTCGGAATATTATCGCTGGGCATTCTGTTTATTTTTAATCTGATGATGCAGACTAACATTGAAAACCCACCCTGGGATTTTCGTGCTATCCCGTCAGGCATACCATATGCCAATCTGTTAATTTTAAATGTGGCACAGGCAATAATCGCCGTCTTTCTTGCTTCCGATTTTCTTAAACGGGATAAAAAACTGGACACCACCGAAGTAATTTATATGCGATCGATGACTAACGGGGATTATGTTATTGGGAAAACCCTGGGAAATTTAGCTGTTTTCTTTGCTATCAATTTTGCTGTTCTGCTGATTGCACTGATCTTTAATATGGCTGCTCAGGGCCATGAAACCGACTTTATGGCGTACATTTACTACTTCCTGCTGATCAGCCTTCCCACCCTTATGTTTATTTTAGGAGCATCTTTCCTGCTGATGAGCATTATCAGGAACCAGGCCATTACATTTATCCTGCTTCTTGGCTATATTGCCCTCACACTTTTTTACCTGAAAACCAAAATATATTATCTTTTTGATTACATGGCTTTCAATATCCCCCTGATGAAATCGGAATTTGTGGGCTTTAGCAATTTGAATGAAATTTTAGTTCACCGGGGCATCTATTTTTTTCTTGGTCTCGGATTTATTTCTCTAACTGTTTTCCTGCTAAAAAGATTACCCCAATCGAAGGGTATGAATTACATATCTCTAATTTTTGGCATATTGGCTGTTGGATTCAGTATCGGACTCATGAACAGCCATATACAAAGATTTAAGCGCGACCAACTAACCCGTGAGTCAATCATCTCTCTCAACAACCAGTATGCTTCACAGCCGTTTTTTGATATCACACGTCATAATATTTCTTTGCAGCATACCGGCCAAACTATTGAAGTGGATTCAAAAATCACGCTTCAAAACAACAATAACTCATCTGCAGACGAAATTATTCTGAACCTGAACCCGGGGCTTGAAGTTGAATCAATTCGCTCCGGTGCAGGTCCGCTTGAATATTTACGAAAACAGCATCTAATAATCATACGGCCCGGCCGGGAAATTTATCCTGCCGACACATTCCAACTGATCATTAAATACAGGGGTAATATTAATGAGGCATTCTGTTATCTTGATATTGATGAAGAGACACGCCAGGCAAAATACGGACCTAATATGTATAATATTCCCAAAAAACACAGTTTTATCACCTCCGAATACGTATTGCTGACTCAGGAAACAGGCTGGTACCCGAGAAGCGGTGTAACATACAGCACAACCAACCCCCATTGGCTACACAGAGATTTCACGAAATTTACCATGGATGTTCAAACTAACTACAATATTGTTCCCATCTCCCAGGGGAAGATACTAAAGAAAGAAAAGGGGTGGAAGTTTACCCCGGAGCACCCCCTGCCTCAAATATCGCTTGCCATAGGGCATTATGAAAGAAAAACTATTGACACAAACAATATTCAATTCAGTGTTTATTATAAAACAGGCCACGACTTTTTTTCCGGATCCCTGCCGGAAATAAAAGATACCATCACCGCGATAATAGTTGAGCGGTTTGAGGACTACCAACGAAATATTAACCTTAGCTACCCGTTCTCCCGGCTCAATATAGTTGAAACACCTGTTCAGTTTGCTTCGTACAACCATATTTGGTCAAGCGGATTCGAGATCGTGCAGCCCGAGATTATTTTCTTTCCTGAAAAAGGTATCCTGTCCAGGGAAGTTGACTTTGAAGGACAGGTGAAAAGATTTAAACGAAGGTCGAGGTGGTCTGACGAAAGTTCTACAGATAAACAATACCAGGTGCGTGCCCTGAACGATTTCTGTAACCTGTTTATTAATGAAATGGGGCGACCTGATTGGCAAAGAGGTAGTGGCAGGGGCACCTGGCAACCGGAAGAAACACTCAATCCCTATTTCATTTTCCCAACTTTCTATTACTTCTCAAACTATATCGAATCAGAAAACTGGCCAATAATAAACAGAATCATAGAGGCTTATCTTCAAAGTTCGAACTCAGATGATCGCTTTACATGGATGCGACAGTTCACCGGTGTTAGTGAAGATGAAAGAGCCAATATGGCACTCCAGAACAAGAGCTTCAGTGAATTGTTGCAGGATAAGGAACAAAAAAGTATTATTGATAATGTTATTAAACTTAAGGGCGAAGTCTTGTTTTCTATTATTAAGACAAAAGCAGGGCAGGAAGAGTTTGATAAGTTCCTGTATGATTTTTTCAACGAAAATCTTTACCGAAAAGTTAGTTTTGAAGAATTCAATGAAAAACTTTACGAAAAATTTAATCTTAGCCTGGACCGGTACATGGATAACTGGTTCAGCGGTATTCAAATGCCGGGATATTTATTCAGTCCGATTATTGGAAAAAATGTGAAGGATGGCGAACGGATCCTCAGTATGGTTCAGTTTAAAGTATCTAATTTAGAAAACGCTGATGGGATAATAAAGATACGATTCAGATTGAGTTCCCAGGGAGGTAGACAGGGGAGAGGCAGATTCTCTGATGGTAATGGAGAAGAGGATAATACGGTTGAAAAAGTGATTTATCTGGAGAAGGGACAAACCAAGGAGCTTAGCTATTTATTCGATAATGATCCCCGAATGATGACAATCCATACATTGACATCCAAAAATATTCCATCTACAATTACTAAAAACTTTCCGAAACTGGAAGATAATTTCAAGATACAATCGGTGGAATATGAAAGGTTAACGGATAATCCTGTTCGCATTTTGGAGGAAAATGAGATCATTATCGATAATGAAGACCCTGAGTTTTCTGTGATCCAGCCCGAGAGTGAAGGTTTGTTAGTTAAGCTTTTATTCCCTCCTGATGAATCAGATGCAGACTATACCGGCTTTCGAAGCTGGAGGGCACCCATTAACTGGACACCCACAACAAACTCTTCTTTTTATGGTAAATATATCCGCTCTGCCAGTTATGTAAGGTCAGGATCAGGTGATCGGAAAGCCATATGGAAAGTACCAATAAATAAAACCGCTTATTATGATGTTTACTATTATATAGAAAATGTACAACAGAGACGGTCAAAAGATAAACCTAAGGGTGAATACCAATTTGTCATTCATCATAATAACGGAACCGACGAACCACTTCTCTCGCTGGATAACGATCAAACAGGCTGGAGCCACCTCGGTTCCTACTATTTTTCCCCTGATACAGCAGTTGTTGAACTGACTAACAATTCAGAAAGTCGTGTGATAGTTGCAGATGCAATAAAATTTGTTAAACAATAAATTATAAGATATGTGTTTTGAAAAAAAAATAGTGCGGTTTATAATAATGCTAGCCCTTTCTCTAATAACATTAACTCTACCGGCACAAACTTTGATTACACTCGATAAAGCTATTGATATCGCCGGTGTTAATAGTCCTGATATTCAGCGATCTATGCTAAACCTCCAACGTTACAGGGAGTCGCTGAATGCACAAAAAGCCTCCTTAAAATCACAATTCAAGTTCAATCTAACCCCGGCAGAATACAGCAATACCCGGCAGTTCGACACCCGGTTCTCAGAATGGTACACGAACGAAACATTCAACTCATCCGGAACATTCAGGGTTGACCAGCGTATTCCATTCTCTGATGGTACATTATCGCTTGTTAATCGTCTTGAATGGCAAAAAAGTATATCTGATTTTCAGAATATTCAATCCGATAATAAATCATTTGTTAACTATTTATACCTGAGTCTTAACCAACCTCTGTTTACATACAACCAAACAAAACTGGATCTAAAGGGAATTGAGTTGGATTATGAAAATGCGTCTATAAGCTATACCCTTCAAAAACTAAATCTTGAAAAAAATGTAACCCAATTCTTTTATAATGTATATATGGCCCAAATGAGTCTGCGCATTGCAAATGAAGAATTGCAAAATACGGAGGAAAGCTATACGATAATTAAAAATAAAGTGGATGCCGGTCTCGCTGCAAGAGAAGAAATATACCAGGCCGAGTTAAACCTGGCTACGGCAAAATCGAGCCTGCAAAACCAGGATGTAACCCTTGAAAATGCCAAAGATGAATTTGCCCGCTTCCTGGGGATGGACCTGTATGAGGAAATACTCATTGCAGCTGACATTATTACTGCACCGGTTGAAGTAGATATGGAAAAGGCCGTGAATTATGGACTAAACTCAAGAATGGAGTTGCGGCAACGTGAAATTGACCTGCAAACTTCACAGTTTCAGCTAATCCGAACTAAGGCAATGAATGAGTTCAGGGGAGACATGGAATTATCTATTGGCTTAACCGGCGATAATGAAAACTTCACAGACATTTACCAAAACCCCACTCAAAACCCAAGAGTAGCTGTTTCGTTTAACATACCAATATTTGACTGGGGAGAGCGAAAGGCACGTATAAAAGCCCAGGAGGCAGTTATCCAAACCCAGGAGCTAAATCTGTCGGAGGAAAGAAAGCAAATTATTATTGATATCCGAAAAGTTTACAGAAACCTGATCAACCAGCAAAATCAAATTGAAATTGCAACCCAAAACGAAAAAAATGCTCAGCTTACATACGAGATCAACCTTGAACGATACAAGAACGGTGATCTGACAGGCATGGATCTTAATCTTTATCAAACGCAACTGTCTGAAAAGAAAATGGCTTATGCCCAAACCCTTATTAACTATAAAATTGAATTGCTGAATTTAAAAATTCAAACACTATACGATTTTGTTAACAACGAACCTTTAGTCCCTGAAGAGTTGTTTAAAGATAATTAGTCGGCAGTTGGCAATTGGCAGTTGGCAAAAGAGCAAAGAGCTAAAATATAAATGTTTAAGAAAAAATTAAAAAATTGTTTAACCATAAACTATAATGATGAAACTTATTAAAAACCTATCTATCTTAATTCTTGGCCTGTTAACTATCACTTCTTGCAACAGGCCAGACGATGATACCGAAACAGATCTTGCTATTCCTGTATCCGTTATGGAAATAAAAGCCGGAGCAATTGAAGAATATGTAAATACTACAGGTACAGCAATGGCTCTTAGTAAAGCGGAGATGAAAGCAGAGATTACCGGCAACTACAAACTGATGACCAATCCAACAACAGGAAAGCCATTTAAATTAGGTGATAAAGTGAAAAAAGGACAAACACTTATACACCTGGATGATAAGGAATATGAAAACAATATTGCCATAGAATCAAAAAGGCTAAACCTTGAAATATCGCAGCAGGAACATGAAAAACAAAAGTCACTTTTTGATAAAGGGGGTGTTACATTACGCGAAATGCGAAATGCCGAAGTCTCCTATATCAATGCAAAATATGATTACAAGAATGCACAATTGATGTTGGATAAAATGACAATTGAAGCTCCCATTACCGGTGTAATTGTAAACCTGCCTTATTTCACACCGGGTACCCGGATTAATACCGCGGAGTTGCTGCTTGAATTGCTTGATTATAAAAAGATGTATATGGAAACAAACCTTCCCGAAAAGTATTTGTCAACGGTAAAGCCGGGTCAGACGGTGAGAATAACAAATTATACACTGCCGGAAGATACGCTGAGCGGGAAGATCCATGAGCTTTCCCCGGCAATAAATACAGAAACCCGCACTTTCAAAGGGAAAATACTGATAAGTAATCCCACGCTCCTGCTTAAACCCGGGATGTTTGTAAATGCTGATATCATCATCAGGAGCAAGGACAGCACTATTGTTATTCAAAAAGATCTTATCCTTTCCGGTCCAACCGGTAAAAAAGTATTTGTTGTGGAACAGGGCACAGCCTTCCAGCGGGAAATAACTATCGGACTTGAAAACCAGGAAAAAGCTGAAATTTTAAAAGGACTTTCCCTGAATGATCGTCTGGTGACTAAAGGATTTGAAACCCTAAGAAACCGGTCAAAAGTAAAGGTGATAAAATAGAGTTCATCAATAAAGTCTGAAAGTTTAAATAAATATTAAAAATCACAAATGACAAGCACCAAAATACAACTTAACGAAGTGATCTCATGAACACCTTTAAAATAAATTATTTTGTGAATAAATAAATCTCAATAACCAAAATCTCAATATTCAAAGCTGTTTCGGTCATTTGATAATTGATATTTGGAATTTATTTGTTTTTTGTTTTTTGTTTTTTGCCTGCCCCGTAAGGAAGCATGACTGTACGGGGGTGCTTTAATTCAGAATTTGTTTGACTTGAGGAACTGACATTAATTAAGATATAAATGTTTAACTCTTTTTTATAAGAATGAAAAAACTTACAACATTCGCCATAAATTTCCCGGTAACTATTTCCATGATCGTTCTTGGCATAGTATTGCTTGGGTGGATTTCGTATGATAAGCTTGGTGTTGATCTGTTTCCCGACTTGAATAATCCACGCATTTTTGTAGAAATAAAAGCCGGAGAACGACCACCTGAAGAAATGGAGAAACAGTATGTCGAGAATATCGAATCAATTGCCATAAGGCAGAAGGGTGTAGTCCAGGTCTCCTCTGTAAGCATGGTGGGATCGGCTCAAATAAATGTTGAATACAGTTGGGATACAGACATGGATGAAGCATTTCTCGACCTCCAGAAAAACCTTTCGTCATTTGGCCAGGGGCAGGAAATTGATGAAATGAATATTACTCAGCATGATCCGAATACCGCTCCTGTTATGCTCATTGGTCTGACCCATGAACGGATTTCCGACATGAACGAGTTACGCAAAGTGGCTGAAAATTATATCCGTAACGAACTGGTGAGACTCGAAGGGATAGCCGATGTGAAACTTTCCGGACAGGAAGAAAGTGAAATCCAAATCTCCACCAATAATTATAAGTTAAAAGCATTTAATCTGAGCCTGGATGATATCAGCCGCCAAATTCAAAACTACAACCGGAATGTTTCCGGTGGTACCGTATCTGAAATGGGACTTCAATACGTGGTGAAAGGAGTAGGTATTCTGAACGAGGTGAAGGATTTTCAAAATATTATAGTTGGTTATAAATCAGTGGAACAGACAGACCCTGCCATTGAATCTGCCAATAGTGAGAAAGCACCTGTGTTTTTAAAAGATGTCGCCCAAATTGAAATGGTAAACCAAAAACCGGTCAATATTGTCAGACTCAATGGACAACGGTGCATAGGTCTTTCTATTTACAAGGAAACCCGGTTCAATACAGTTAAAGCAGTACGGCAGATTTCCGAATCTCTTGAAAACATTGAAAAAGCTCTCCCCGGTTATCACCTGAACATTGTTGCCAATCAGGGATATTTTATTATTTCTGCCATAAAGGAGGTTGAACAAACAGCTCTGATTGGAATCGTTATAGCCATTTTTGTCCTTTTCATTTTCCTTAGGCGTTTTGGCACCACCCTGATCATCAGTCTGGCAATACCCATTTCAATCATTGCCACCTTCAACATGATGTATTTTGCCGATCTAACACTGAATATTATGACACTGGGAGGACTAGCGCTGGGAGCCGGTATGTTAGTTGATAATGCCATCGTGGTAATGGAAAATATTTTCAGAAACCATGAAAGCGGCTTATCTGTGAAAGAGGCAGCCACGAAAGGGGCATCAGAGGTAAGCGGGGCGATCATCGCCTCAACCATTACTACCATTGTTGTGTTTTTACCCATAGTTTATCTGCATGGTGCATCAGGTGAATTGTTTAAGGACGAAGCGTGGACCGTGGCTTTTTCCCTGTTCTCATCATTGCTTATCGCCATATTTCTCATTCCCATGCTTTATCACCTTGTTTTTAAGAATCGCCCCTCCCCTCCTTTTGGGAAATCGGTAAAGTTCACGGCTTATGGCAAATTCCTTAAAAAAGCATTGAATTATAAGCTCTTTGTAATTTTAGCTGCTGCTGTTCTTATTGGCGCAGCAGTTCTTATCTTTCCAAAGGTGGGCACTGAATTCATGCCCAAAACCGATGCAAGGGAGTTTGATGTTGAAATCAAATTGCCCGAAGGCACCCGGCTTGAACGCACTGAATCAACAGCAGCCAATATGGAGCTGGTGCTTAATGATCTCCTGGAAGGGCAGGAATACGAATTGTACAGTCATATAGGTCCGGAAACCATTCTTACCGGGGATGAGCAGGCCATATTTACAAATGAAAATTCTGCATATATAAAAATTAAATTAGGAAAAAATGCAAGATATTCTTCCAATCGCTTGATTGAAGCTATTGATAAAATTTTTGCAGACATCCCCGGATTAGAAATAAATTACATACAGGATGAAATGGCTCTCAGAAGCATCCTGGGAACCGAAGAGGCGCCTATTATCGTGGAAATAAGCGGTGATGACCTTGAAGTTATTGAACAACTTACCCGGGAAGTCAGTGAAAAAATTACAGGTATGCCAAATGTTTTTAATGTACAAACCTCTATTGAAGACGGTTCACCGGAAGTTGATGTGATCATTGACCGTATGCGTGCGGGAATGTTTAACCTGAGTGTAACCTCTGTAACAGAAAAGATCAGGAATAAGCTGGAAGGTGCCAATGCAGGAAAAATGGAAGATGGCGGGGAAATGCGCGATATAACCATCCGGCTGCCGGAGGAAGACCTTTCTTCGTTTATGAATATGACCATAATGAATGGTGAACAGGTTATCAGGCTGGATGAGATCGCCAGCATTGAAACTTCCATTGCCCCAAGAAAGATCATTCGGCGTAACCAAATACGGATAGGTAAAGTATTTGCCCAAATGGAAAAGGGTATAGCCTTGAATAAAATATCAGAAGATATCAGGGAAAAACTAGCAGAGATCTCACTTCCTGCAAATTACCGGATCGAAGTAACCGGCGAGGAGAAAAAACGCAAAGATTCTGTTCATAATCTCAGCTTTGCCCTCTTATTATCTATCGCTCTTGTGTATATGGTCTTGTCCTCCCAGTTTGAATCTCTTATTCACCCTTTTACCATTCTGTTAACCATCCCGCTGGCTGGTGTGGGAACTGTTCTGTTGTTCTTTATCCTGGGAAAACCCATTAGCGTGATGGCCATTATCGGGGTAATTATCCTTGTGGGCATCGCGGTGAATGATTCCATCATCCTGGTGGACCGGATCAATCAACTGAGAAAAGAAGGAGTGGACCGGGCTGAAGCCATTGTGAAAGCAGTGCAGCAACGAATCAGGCCCATATTAATGACCAGCCTGACTACCATCCTCGCTCTCCTTCCCTTGAGTATTGGCGTAGGAGAAAGTGCAAGCTTGCGTTCCCCTATGGCCCTGGCAGTAATCGGAGGACTGGTTACCTCAACCCTGCTAACACTGTTGGTGATTCCTTGTTTGTACGACCTGTTGGACCGGATCCGGAGAAACCAGCCTGTTAAAACCAATGGATAAATGAAGCTGATAATATGGAATTTATAATAAAGAGGAAAATACTCATCAGTATGTTGTTTATCGGTCTTACCCTTCTGGGGTATGTCTCCTATAAACAATTGCCCGTTGAGTTATACCCAAATGCTGAATTACCCATTTTATTTGTCCAGGTAAATTCAACCATTGAAGCAGATCCGGAATATGTTGAAAACCAGGCAGTAATACCATTGGAAGGAGCCATTGGAACCATGGAAGGCATTGATAATATCGAGTCTTACGTTAATCCCCGTCAGGCAAGCATCATTGTAACCTACAAAGATAACGTAAACTCAAAATACATTTTCCTGCGGCTCGAAGAAAAAATAAACCAGGTAAAATCTTCACTACCGGATAATTTTTTTGTCAATGTAGCGAAAATTGATCTCCAGCAAATGGATAACCAATTCATGGAGTTGCAAGTGAGAGGTGGCGGAGGCATCGACAGGATCAGAAATTTTGCCGACCAGAACATTATTCCGGAACTTGAGAACATCGACGGCATTGCTAATGCAAATGTATATGGAGGACGTGAGAAAACAATCGAAATAAGATTTGATAAGGAAGCCTGTGAAGCGTATAATATCACCCCTGCAAATATTTCTGCGGCACTGAGAAGCAACAACCAGAACAGAATTTTCGTCGGTCATATTTACGAGGCAGGCAAACAATATTTTGTGCATGTGCAAGCCGAGTATGAAAAAATCACCGATATTGAAAAGGTGGTTATTGCACCAGGTCCGGTGTTGCTTGAAGATGTAGCCGATGTTTATTTCGGCGTTAAGAAAGAAACCACACTGAGCCGTGTGAATGGCAAAGATGCGGTGACGGTAATGCTGATCAACGACTCGCAGGCCAATCTTATTGATTTATCGCATAAAACAGAAGCACTCCTTAAGAAATTAAACAAAAAGTATAAGCAAAAAGATGTGGAGATCGTTGTCCAGAGCAATTCTGCAGAGATCATGGAAAAAAACATCAACCAGATCATAAATCTTGCCCTGATAGGTGGTGTGCTGGCTATATTCATGTTGTGGATCTTCCTGAAAAACCTTCGAATCGTATCATTCATCGCACTGGCTATACCTGTATCGGTCTTTACCGCTTTTAACTTTTTCTACTGGAACAACATCAGCTTAAACACACTAACCCTGGTTGGGATGGCGCTTGCTATAGGTATGTTACTTGACAACAGCATAGTGGTGCTTGAAAACATTTACCGGCTTTCGGCTCAAAAGCTTTCGCCCAATGAGGCTGTTATAAAAGGAACAAAAGAGGTTCTGCGCCCCATACTGGCAGCAACAATTACCACAATAGTTGTTTTTTTCCCGTTTCTTTTCTCCTCTAATTTCATGGTCAGGATTATGGGAAACCATGTAGGTGTGTCCATCATTTCCACCCTGATAGTTTCACTGTTCGTTGCCCTGCTCCTGATCCCCATGTCCACTCATTTTTTGTTGAAAGCAAGGAGCAGTAAAACCATATTTTTTGAAAAAGTATCGACAAACAACCGGATCATCCAGATCTATATTGTCCTCCTTAAAGCCAGCATGCGCTACCCGGCCAGAACCATCATTGGAGCCATTGCCATTTTCTTTGTCTCCATTTTCATCTGTATGGCTGTAAGTGTGAATTCCCTGAACGAGGTTGAAAACGATGAATTTCAGGTATATGTAACTATGCCGGCAGGCTCCGGACTGGAAACCACAGATAAGGTTGTGCTGGAGGTTGAAAACAGGCTGAGCGACCTGGCGGAAAAAAAGGATCTGATCAGTCAGGTCAGAGAAGAAGAGGCTATACTCACCATCAAGCTTCAGGAAGATTTTAAAGAAATAGAGGGACGAAACCTGGAGGCGGTCAAAGAAGCCGTGGAAGGCAACCTTGAAAATATTTCTTCAGCCGAGATAAGCTTTACCCCGCCGGCTTCCAGCCGGAGCTTTCGGGGTTCGGGGAACAATCCTGTTCAGTCCTTCGAACGGTTTCTGGGAATCGGCTCTTCCCGGGAGAGTATCCTTATAAAAGGACAGGATTTTGAAGTTATGCGAGGCGTAGCCGAAGACCTTCAATATTATATCGATAATCTGGAATCTATAAACCAAACTTCCCTGAATATTTCCGATAATAACCCCGAGGTTCAAATCTGGTTCAACCAACTTTTAATGGCTGAATATGGTATAGGGCTCAATAATATATCATCGGAATTGAGTTCATTCTCAAAGGAGTTTTCTTCAGGACTGCAATTTAAACAGGGAACCGAAGAGTATGATATAATTATCAAAGAGAAAGGGATCTTAGATACGGATGAAGAGAATGAAAAAACGATCGTGGACTTGAAACAACTACAGATTCCGGATCAGCAAGGGGGTGTGCATGAGCTTCAGTCGATATCTGACCTGGTTTTTGCCAATGGTCTCTTCGGTATCAACCGCGTTAACCAGGAAAAACAAATTGAACTTACCTATTCATTTATCAGTGAAGCAGAAAAATCGAAAGACCTGCTTGAAGCTTACCGCTATGAAATAGATGATATTGTAGCCGGGTACAATCTGCCAGTTGGCATTGCGGTTGAAGTGATACACGAAGAAGACATGTTCCGCGATTTTTACTTTCTTATAGGAGCAGCCTTTCTTCTGATACTCATGATCCTGGCTGCTGTTTTCGAATCGGTTTCCACGCCTTTTGTACTCATGTTTTCCATTCCCCTTGCAGCAATAGGATCGCTGATTGCCTTAATTCTAACAGGGAACAGCCTGTTTAGTGCCAATACGCTCACTGGTTTCCTGATCCTGTTGGGAATCGTTGTGAACAATGGCATTATCCTGATCGATTTTGCCAGGATGTTGCAAAAACGCGGTTATAGCAAAGAACGTGCTCTTATGACTGCCGGCATTTCAAGAGTAAGACCAATACTTATTACAGCCGCAACCACCATTGTTGCCATGTTCCCGTTGGCCATGGGAAAGGCAGAATATGTTAGTCTGATCGGGGCTCCTTTTGCTATTACGGTTATCGGCGGACTTACCATGAGTACCCTCCTGACACTGGTTTTTATACCCACATTTTATTTCGGGATGGAAAATACAATAATTTGGTTTCGTCAGCTGAGCGCCAGAGTGAAATTATTTCAATTAATTCTGATGACTTCCGGGGCACTTTTAATCTATCTTAAAATAGATTCAATTTTATGGCAGTTTATATTGTATGTGCTTCTTATCATCCTGATACCCGGAGGTACCTGGTTCATTTTGACCAGCCTGCGTAAAGCCTCGGCAAAACTGATCCCTGCCGGCGATCCTGTGCATATTAAAATACAAAGTTTGGTAAAAATCTACGAAAGAGAGTCGAGATTTAAAAGGGAATGGAAAAGCGGGAAAAAGATAAGGAAAAGAATTGGGCTGGAAAAAGAATATACCCGGGCCCGCGACTTCAATGATCTGGTCTGGCAAAGTCTCCTCTTCGGCTTCCTGGTTTTCTTTACCTATTTCTACCTGGAGTCCAATTTCTGGATCGTTGTGCTTACAGTATTGGTGCATCTGTTTGTATTTATACTTTATATGCCATTCTCAAAACTCCTTGAGAATAAAGGAAAATCGTCAGGGAAAAAGATATTCAACCGTACGAACCGGTTTTTTTACCAGATCCTTCTTTGGGTGATACCCACATTAAACCTGGTCTGGTTTTATACCAACTGGAATAATCTGGGGATGGTTATCACAGTGGCTGTTTTGTGGTACAGCGGACTTGGCGTGTACTCCATTTCAAGGATTTTATACAGGGAAAAAACAAATATAGACCGGATTAGCGGAAGATTTGGCGGACTAAGAAGGGGATTCTTAAGACTTATAAAGCAAATTCCGGTTATTGGTAAACAAAACGAAGCTTTTAAAGCACTGAGTGGTGTATCCCTGGATATTGGAACAGGGATGTATGGTTTACTCGGACCCAACGGAGCCGGAAAATCAACGCTAATGCGCATTGTTTGCGGTATTTTAGATCAGAGTTATGGAAAGATATGGATCAATGGCTTCGACACACTCGAAAAAAGAGAAGAGCTGCAGGGACTTATCGGGTACCTGCCACAGGAATTTGGCACATACGAAAAAATGACTTCCTGGGAGTTCCTGGACTATCAAGCCATTTTAAAAGGTATTCATGACAGCAAAATGCGTTACGAACGCCTGGAATATGTGCTTAAATCGGTACACATGTACAGGCACCGGAATGAAAAAATAGGTTCCTATTCGGGAGGCATGAAACAACGGATAGGCATTGCCCAGATATTGATACACCTGCCACGGATTTTGGTGGTGGATGAGCCAACGGCAGGACTTGATCCGCGTGAACGAATACGATTCAGGAATCTACTGGTCGAATTGGGACGTGAGCGTGTGGTGCTGTTTTCCACACATATCATAGAAGATATTTCCAGTTCATGCAATAATGTTGCAGTAATTAATAAGGGTTTGCTTAAATACACCGGAACTCCTTATAAAATGTC
The DNA here is from genome assembly GCA_015222065.1 of Bacteroidota bacterium. Lineage (GTDB taxonomy): Bacteria > Bacteroidota > Bacteroidia > Bacteroidales > VadinHA17 > JADFUQ01. The sequence goes on along the minus strand of JADFUQ010000116.1, from coordinate 212 downwards.
TGAGCTGGCGAAAGGATTGGTATGGCAATTTAAAGTACCGGCTTCAGAATTTGAGAAGCTGGAAAACAAACAGCACATTGTATCCCATATACGGGACGGGGATCAAATAAAAATCAGGATGATCTCTGAAAAGAAGCCAGACAAAGAAGCAGAACAGACAGTGCCTATGCTTGAAGATGCCTATCTGTGCCTTCTGAATGATATGACTGTGG
>JADFUQ010000599.1 GCA_015222065.1 Bacteroidota bacterium | reverse complement strand
GTGGATTTTGAATTTTCGGACGGAACAACGTTATCCGTACTTGTAAATCTGAAGAAAGAGGAAGTCATAAGAATAGAAGAAGTTGAACATTTGGACTTCGTGGAAGCAGATGATACTGGAGCGACACCAGAAAAAGTTAATGCTGTTGTAAATGCCAATAATCAATTTGCATTTGAGCTTTATTCAAAATATAAAGATGAATATAGAGACGATAACATTTTCTTTTCTCCATATAGCATTTCAACAGCTTTAGCTATGACTTATGAAGGTGCAAGAGGAAAAACATCAGGAGAAATGCAATCAGTGTTTCATTTTCCAGAAAATAGTGATGTGAGAAGACCTGCCTTTGCAAAAATATACAATGAAATCAATAAGAAAGAGAAAGGCAAACAGTATAAGTTACATACTGCAAATGCGCTGTGGGCGCAAAAAGATTGCCAATTTCTAAACGAATATTTCGGCACTACGGAAAAATATTATCGTGGGAAGGTAACTAATTTGGATTTCAGAAGTGAACCAGAACCCTCTCGTATTACGATTAATAATTGGGTAGAAGACCAAACAAATGACAAAATTAAGGATTTAATTCCTTCAGGTGGAATATGTCCCTTGACAAGATTGGTTTTGACAAATGCTATTTACTTTAAGGGTACCTGGGTCTTGCAGTTTAATAAAAACAAAACAAGAGAAGCTGACTTCGGAGTAAGCCCAACTAAAACTGTAAAAGCGGAGATGATGAGTCTAACTGGAGAAAAAGCGAAATTCAATTATGCTGAAACAGCGCACTTACAAATACTCGAAATGCCTTATGAGGGTGAAGAGTTATCTATGATTGTGCTTTTACCAAAAGAGGATACTTTAGACAAACTTGAACAATCTCTTACGGTGGAAAAATTGAATGAATGGCGAGGCATGCTTCAAAAGGAAAGAGTAGACGTTTATATGCCCAAATTCAAGTTTGAAACCAAATATTTTATGGCTCAGGACCTTGCAGAAATGGGAATGCCTTCAGCATTTACTGGTGAAGCTGATTTCTCTGGAATGACAGGGAAAAGAGATTTGTATATTAGCCAGGTTATTCATCAAGCTTTTGTTGAAGTAAATGAAGAGGGAACAGAAGCAGCTGCAGCAACAGCAGCAATTATGGAAGAAGGGGCAGTAATGTCCAAGGTATTTAGAGCAGATCATCCGTTCATATTTATAATACAACAAAAAGATACAGGAAATATTTTATTCTTAGGAAAAGTTGTTGATCCTGCTAAATAAGAGTTTAATGAAGATGAAAAACGAAAACAAAATCTTTTTTGTTAGGGAATGTTTTATCAGTGTGAGAACGGGGATAAGTCATTCGGTTGTTCAAATAAAATAAGGAGCATAATATGATTATGGAAACAAAAACCAGAAACTGGACGCCAAAATTCATAGCTTTGGCTGTGATTTGTTTATTTATTGCTATAGGCATTTTAATCTTTGTAATTGCTTCAATCGTGAAAGTGGATTTGCTTAATGCTATAACTATAGCAGTTGATCCTGCCATAGTAGTATCGTCTTTCATTGGCGCTTTAATCTGTGCTGGAGTTGTATATTATTTAGTCAATAAATATAAAAAATGATTATGATGAAAAACAAAACTAAAACATTCGGAATAGGCATCTTGCTAATATTTAGCCTGCTAATTTTTTCAAACATAAGCATGGCTTGTTTTAACCCGACGGACAGTTTTGCCACCGAAGTAGCTTTAAATAAGGCGTCCATAACTTATGATTTAAGCGGGATAAAACAATCAGAAGATGTTACAGTTATAGAAAAGGAAAAAGAAGAAAGTCCTGATGTTGT
>JADFUQ010000598.1 GCA_015222065.1 Bacteroidota bacterium | reverse complement strand
TTTATTTATTCACAAAATAATTAATTTTCAAAGGTGTTCATGAGACCACTTCGTTCAGTTGTATTTTGGTGCTTGTCATTTGTGATTTTGACTATTCATTTAAACTTCCGGACTTTATAGACGGGTTCTATACTTTTCAGGATTTTGAATCATGTGATTAAGTGATCGTATGTTATAATTTTTTTATTGTTATTTACTTTTTGCCGACTACTGACTGTGGACTGCCGACTGATTTACTTCCTGAACTGTTTTACTTTTTTTTCAAGTAACAGTACATACTCTTTTATTAGCCGGACTTTGTTTATTTCACTTGCCTGTTTAGCCAGCCTATATGCTTCTTCAATATTCCCTTCCATTTCGTTTATCACGGCAAGATTAAAAAGAGCAGCTGAAGCAATTTTTTTATTCGGGTCGTGGGTATATTCCTTCCAAATCGTTGCAGCACTCTTCCAATGTCTCTGTTTTAGATATTGATTAGCAATTTTAAAATCCCGGCTTCCTTTTATAAAAAGAACCCTTTCTACGGTTGTTCTTTTAGGATACAAACGGCTTGAGAAATCAATACCGGCAAGTTTTCCCGCCTCTTCAACAGCAAACATTTTTGAAGGCAAATTTCTAAGGGCATCTTTTTGTGTTTTCCCTTCGAATTCCCATTTCTGAGTATGTTCCTTAAGCTCCTCAACAACAATCTTTTTGTCAGCCGGATAATACATACGCCACCCGGCTGTTATTTCAACTCGTAGCCTCGCAAGAGGAATATGCTCAATATTCTTATTATAGATCTTAGTATTTGACCATACCCTTACATAATCTTTAGTTTCACGTCGTTGGTAATATCCGTAATCAATATTTGTGTTTGTATTAAAAACTTCCAGCGATAGCAACGCATTTGAATTATACTGCCTGCATAAATTTTCAACTGTACTCCAGTCAAGGGATTGAGGGAACTTTTTATCCAGAGTATCCACCCGTGGCACAGCAGATGTGTAAACCGGCTCCATACCGGGAGCATATCTGATATCATCAATAACAGATTCAACAGCTTTCTTTGCTCCAGCCTGGTTAATAACAGGTCCTTCACCGGCAATGAGTCCTTTAACAATCTCATCAGGTTTCTCAAATTCTTTCTTCAGGCATCTGTTGGCGATAAGTATTCTTCTAATATCAACAGGGATTTCAATTGACGGGGGTTTTGTAACATCAACTACAAACTTTGAAGTAGAACATGAACACAATACCATGAATAAAAAAACAAAGGTATATTTCGAAAACCCTCTTTTTCCCATTTCTATGCTTTCGTTACAATTATTGCTAAATTAAGGAAAAAACTTAATTTATTGTATCGGAATTTCAATGTTTATGGCTTGATAATTGCTAACTTCATTATACTTTGCGTTTTTAAGTCGGCAGTCTTCAGTCGGCAGTCGGCAATCTGAAGACCGGACAAATTAAACTTCTCGGTATTTTGAATCATATGATTAAGTATATGTTATAATTGTTTGATCGTTATTTTCTTTTTTGTGGACTGTGGACTGCTGACTGTTGACTAAATTATTTATGAAACCTGAAATTAAGGTTTTTTAATCATTTTGTGAAACTATGTAAAATTAGGTTTAGTGGATATAAATTACACCTTAAGGAAAAAGGGCAACTTAATGCCCTTTTCTCCTATAATGGATCCAATGAATGTTTAATGCTGAGAATCCTTGATAATCTTTAACTAATCAGAAACAACATTGAATTAATCACTTTTGAATTTGAAAGAGAGACGCAATTTGGTACGGTAAGCAGTTACCTTACCGTTCTCTACTTTCATATCCATGTTAATAACCTCCGCAATACGAAGATCTTCGAGCGTCTTACTTGCCTTAGCAACTGCATTTGTAGCTGCGTCTTCCCATGACCGGGAACTTGAACCAATAATTTCAATTACTTTGTAAACACTATTTTCCATAATTTGTCAGATTTTGAAGTTAGTACAAAAAACATGTATAAATATATGAAATTCAGAGA
>JADFUQ010000597.1 GCA_015222065.1 Bacteroidota bacterium | reverse complement strand
GTTGTAAGATCACCACTTACCACCGTGCCCGCTCCAATATTAAGGTTTATCAATCCAAACTCGTTGGTGGTTGGTGTAAAGGTCTCTACATAAACGGCTGTACCACTTGCTGAACCCTGCAAAATGCTTATCTGCATACCTACTGCCTGATCAGCTACTACATCGCCGACTGCATCGCGTGCCACGGCCTGGTATTTAAAGTTTTGCGGGGTTTGCGCCATAAGGCTACCCGTAATGATTAATGCTACAAATAATGTGTAAGTTTTTTTCATGATAATGTATTTTAATGTTTAACAATTTGATATGTTCTAATTTCTTTATTACCCTCTGTTACTTTCAGTATATAAGTAGCAGGTTTATAATTTTGCATTTTAATAGTTTGTTTGTTTTCTATCATCTTTTTTTGCAGAATCAGTTTACCGTTTATGTCAAAAAGACTTAATAGTAAATCTCTTTGCTTATCAGTTTTTACTTCTATTGATAAAAAACTGTTTGTAGGGTTTGGGTAAACAGACAGTTCAATACCGGAGACTTTCAAGTCATTGATGGCTGTTACTGTTAATTTGCTTTGCTGGAAACCTTGTGTTAAGGTTTTAGTTCCATTTGTTATAGTTTCAACAACCGGTTCACCAACTGTCCAGCTAAGCGAACCGGAGGTTGTCTCTCCATGGCTTCCTGCCGTGGATACTACTTCCTGTGCATGTATCGCTGCTCCGGAACTGAGCAGACAAAAAGTAATTAATCCCCGTTGAATAAAAGAGATTCCACGGAATAAAAATCGTTGTTTTTGTTTCATACGCTTTTAGTTTTATGGTTTAACAATAATTTAATGTTTTCTGCCCGGGCGCTGATGGTTACCCCAATGAAATATTTTGTGCAACAGAATTTCACAGGGCAGGAACGGAAGCGGGCTATTTACAATTTTTGTTTAAATATAACATTATTTTTTTAATCTCTATAAACCGGCTATAAACACACCAGGTAGCTTACGCCCCCTAAGAACCGTACGTGCCGGTTTCCTAGTATACGGCTCAAGCACTCTTAAGGTTTTCCCGGCGAAGGGATACCCGACTGTTATTTTTCGTTTCCTTTATATCAAAAGTAGTAATTAGTTTACACTCTTTGGCTAAATCCTCCCTCAATTTCTACCGTTGGAAAAAGTACTTATTAAATTCTTGCAGATATGGGTTTGCATTGTTTTTAATCTTGACATGGTACCGGATAGGGACATATGCAATACGGTATAACCTGTCACAGTTTACGCCTCTACAGGATGCCCTTTTATCGGTAAAATAATTGCCAGTAAAATAACGCCTAAATATCCACCATCTGTTTTTATTACCGTGCTGATATTAGCCCATCTTTTTAGTTGCCAGAACATGAAAGCCCCAAGTTTGGCAAATGTGCTTTTTGCACAAATCCCTTTTTGGTAATTCGACCAGCCCCTGATAGCAGGGTTTAAAAGCCGGATTAAACCATGAGCAGGGATACCCCTGTTGTTTTTGAGTATAGATTTTATCTTATCTTTAAACTGGCTATCGTAGGATATACAAGTCAGCAACAAAAACTTCAGTTGGAAAAGCGAAGCGATCTCACGAACACAATAGAAATTCATTTATCTTGTGAGTAATCGATATTCATTATTCTCTTCTTTTCCTCATCACTCCATCACCACATAACTTCATCACCTCATTACTTCACTGCAACACTTCAACACTGTATCACATCAACCACAGTGAAATATGCTCCTTTGTCGCATTTCACGTGGCAAGTCTTCAACCTTCATCTTTCATATTTCCAAACCCTTCATCCTTCAAAAGGTCCGGTCTTATCTTTTTTGTACGGTCGTATGATTGTTTTAATCTCCACTTTTCAATCTTTTCAGCATGACCTGATAATAGTACCTCAGGAACTTTCCATCCTTTAAAATTTGCAGGGCGGGTATAGGCTGGTGGTGCAAGTAAATTATCCTGAAATGAATCGGTCAGTGCAGATGTTTCATCTGAAAGAACCCCCGGGAGTAACCTGACTATCGCATCAGTGATAACAGCACCGGCAATTTCCCCACCGGACAATACATAGTCTCCAATTGAAAGTTCCATGGTAATAAGATGATCCCTTACCCTCTGATCAATTCCCTTGTAATGCCCTGTCAGGATTATTAAATTCTTTTTGAGTGATAAACTATTTGCTGTTTTTTGTGTAAACTTCTCTGAATCAGGCGAGGTGTATATGATCTCATCATATTTTCGTTCACCGGTTAACTTTTCAATAACATCGAAAATAGGTTCAATGGACATTACCATCCCGGCACCCCCGCCAAACGCGTAATCATCAACGCTTTTATATTTGTCTTTTGTATAATCCCGTAGATTATGAACCTTAATCTCAACAATTTGTTTTTCCCTCGCCCTCTGAATAATTGAATGCCCCAGCGGACTTTCCAAAAGATCAGGAACGGCTGTAATTATATCTATTCGCATTTGTTCCTTTTTTAACAAAAGTACAAACTTCTCACATTTGTCGCAACAGGTAAGCTAATTACGGAGTGACATTATGACATACTTACTTAAAAGAAGCTGCCAGTATGACATATAATTATATTAAGAAAGGTAAAACTGTCCTGGAAAAAGAAACGGCATTGGTTTTGGAGATGTTGTTATAGAATAGAATTTGAAACAATTATTATTAACTAAAAACTTAATAAAATGACACTTTTAAAATTTAATGATCGTAACAATCAGGCAGTTGCAAATAACTATTTTGCTTTCTCAGACCTAATTAGTGATTTCTTCGGAAACGAAGGTTATCGTGATGATTATACTGCTATACCGGAAGCTAATATTTCTGAAGATGAGAACAAATATCAGATTGAACTGGCTGTACCCGGACTTGAGAAAAAGGATATCAAGGTAGAAATTGATAAAGATATATTGAAAATACGCCATGAGAGTTCGGAAAAGAAAGAGAATGAAAATCACAGGTATTCCCGCAGGGAGTTCCGGTATAATGGATTTACGCGGAATTTTGTCATCCCCGAAAGTGTTGATGACAGTAAGATGAAAGCAAAATATGAAAATGGAATTCTAATGTTTGAATTGCCAAAGAAGCAAAAGTCGGAGGTAGAACAAAAACGTGAGATCAGGATTTCATAAATCTTTAGGACATATTTATTAACGCTACCACTTACCCTGTTTCGGTAAGTGGTTTCTTATGTAAGAGCCTTATATTCCAAAATAAAAGGAAAAACTTTGAGTATTAGAAGTGAATTGTATATTTTCGTAGCTTTGTATTTATTGTTATTCTGTGTCCTGTTGGATGAATAGTAATAGATACTATCTATAAAAGGAGATATTGATGGACATCAATGAAGAAAAAAGCTCTGTTCGTGAAGAACAATTCGGGGAAGAGAAAAATAACCCTGAAAATACAGTAAAGAAGGAAGAAACTTCTTATCAGGTTAAAGATGCTCAAATCGGGGAAGATCCTGGTAGTGAATTTGTAAACTTTTCTGAAACAATTACTGAAAAAACTGATTCGGAAAAAAATACCACTGATAGTTCTTTACAAGAAAAATCAAATGATGGAAATGATTCGAAACAGATAAAATCTGATGTAGATTCAATAAAAGCAGAGGAAGATCCTGATGAAACAGCAGGGAAGGAAGTAAAAAAAGCAGAAGAAGATTCAGTAAAGTCAGAGG
>JADFUQ010000596.1 GCA_015222065.1 Bacteroidota bacterium | reverse complement strand
TAAGAGTTGATCCCTGGAACGCGCCGTAATAATAGCGATAATAAAACAGATACCACACATCGATACAACCGGTAGTGCTTTATCCATCCAGTTTTCCGGGCCATTTAGAATGTTGATAACAATGAGCTTTGCCAAAGCAACAATACCGGTCAAAGCAATTCCGATAATTAATCCGGACTTAAGCGTTGCAAGCAGTCCGAGAAAATCCGCCGGTAAAAAAATGATAACTATTGAAAGTAAAATACTTGGAACTGTGATAAGAACTAAGTATCCGGTTTTATTAAACCATTTTTTCTTACTGTATAGTATCCTGTTAGCGATTAATCCTGCAATGATAGGTATTATAATCATGTTAAATATTGAAAACATCATCTCAACAAAATCAATTGGTACAAGTTTGCCTGCAAGGATTTTCATTAAAAAAGGTGTCATAACCGGCGACATAAGCGTGGAACAAGAGGTCATTGTTACGGAAAGTGCCACGTTGGCACCTGCAAGATAGGTCATGAGATTAGATGCCACACCACCCGGACATGAACCAATTAAAATGACACCGGCGGCAACTTCCGGCTCAAAACCAAACAGCATGGCAATGCCGTAACCCACAAAGGGCATGATAGTAAACTGTAGAAATATTCCTATGAAAACCGGCCAGGGCATTGTAAATACTCTTCCGAAATCCTTTACATTCAAAGTTGTACCCATACCGAACATGATAATCTGAATAAGAGGAACAATCAGAATTGCTAAGTCAAATTTGAACCACGTCCCGAATGCCGAAGGATAAAACATTGAAGCGGCGACAAACGCAAACACCCAGATAGTAAATACAAAACTCTTGAAAAACGCATGCCCCGTACAATAAAGTGCAAGAGAAGCAAACAGAATAATCATCGGGGGGGCCACCTCAGACCGATAGCCCATGAGAAGCATAACAAGTGTAGTTAATGCAGCTACTAAAAAAATATATCCAAAAGGTTTATAATTCATATAGTTTCCCCATTTCTTCATGAGGTTTGAAGTTGTAGAGGCACTGATCCAGCGGGGTGCCAAGTACATTTATCCTTTCGATCTCACCCTGTCCATAGCCTGCTTCCGTCATAGCAGACAGGTAGAGAACCCTTTTCGGATCAAATCCCATTATTTTAGTGGCGAGTGTATCTGCAGCCAGGGCATCAAGGCTGGCGATAGCTATCCGTGAATTAAATGGTGTACCCCATGCCGGGCCATTTCCTTCCATTGCTTCAAAACCATCTATAACCGCCAGATCAGGATATACCTCCCTGGCTATATGAAACATGTTATAATGACAAAGATCCGTTACTGATGTAGGACGGGTATGAAACAGACCTTTATCATTTTTCTTATAATCATTAAGAGGACACCCCAATAGTACGTTTTTTAAAGATAATGTAACCAATACTTTATTGTGGGTTTTCATCTGAGAAGCTGAAATAATATAAACATCAGGATCCAGAAAAGTGGAGATAATTCGTACCGGCAATGGACGGTTTTCTTCCCCGAAAACATACCGGTATTGAAAAGAATCCTGATTTAAGTCGACCAATTTTACATTATATTCTTTTTCCAG
>JADFUQ010000595.1 GCA_015222065.1 Bacteroidota bacterium | reverse complement strand
CCACTTCTTCTCTGAGACCCGATTTGAACAATAATGCCTGAATCCTTTATTGCCTTTAAAGCTTTACGATTATCTTCCATTGTCTCCGCGAATGGTTTTTCAACATATGCATCTTTCCCGTTTTCAGCAGCCTCAACAGCATGAAGAGCATGCTGGAAATCAGCTGTTGAAATAATAACCGCATCAATATCTTTGTCTTCGTAAAGCCGATCATTATTCTGATATATAGATACTTTGTGACCTAACTTCTCTTCAAGAAATTTTGATCCTTCTTCACGCCTTCGGTTCCAAATGTCTGAAACACCAACAATATCGAAATTCATTTGTTTATGATTTCTCATTAATGCAGGAATTAACGCTCCACGGGCACGATTGGAAAATCCGACTATCCCAACGTTTACCCTGTCATTAGCACCTGTAATCCTGGCGTAGCTTTTTGGGCTAAACGCGATTCCACCCAAAGTAACTCCCGCGGTACCAGCAGCAACTTTTTTAATAAAATCTCTTCTTGTATTTTCCATGGTCTTATTATTTTATGGTTAATAAATTATTTTTTATAAGAAAACGTAACTTATATTTGCAAATATAATATTTAAAAGCTTAATATATCGGTTTCATAATGTTATGATATCCTGATCGACTATATAAAAATTAATACACTACAAACGGCATTTTTTCACTCCATTATCATTTCAATACCGTTTAACAATGGTGGTTTTCCAGGGCTTAAGGATTTACATTTGATTATTAATTTATCCTTAACCTTAATTCCCTTAAAAGATTTCACAATTAGTTTCTTTGCACCTGCGGCTTCTTTTACAATATCAAAGTTACGAAGCGCCGGTTTTTCCTGAATATTAATATCAAATACACGGTTACCTGTTTCCAGGTCTGCCGTTTCGACAAAAAAGAGATTTACAGTGTAAGTGGCATCTTTTTTACCTGGCTCTTTTGTCAGGGTGATCTCAATTTCAGAAAAACCTGAAACGCCGGAAGCTGCTACCCACGAATATTCTTTTGTTTTTATTCCATATGAATTTGAGCGGAAATATCCTGTCTGATCTGCACTTTCCTGAAATGCTGACGAAACATAAGTTTTCGCGGCGCTTATATCTGATGTCGCAAAATTCACTTTAACCGGAATATCAGGGCTGTTACCTCCTTCGCTGGGATAATCGAGCCACAACGTGTTATTCTCCGCCATTCTGTCGCCGGGAGCTCCAAAGTTAATCCCAACCTGTTTTACAGGCTGCCCCGACCAAAAAAAGCTGTTATGAGTCCAGTATTCCAGTTCGGGCATGTGAATTAAAGAAAGCGATGTTTGATTCTGGTACGAACATGCACAGGTACGGGTATAATCCGGGGCATTTAAAACACCGTTTGCTGCAATAAGATTTGAGGTACAACCCGATTTAAAACCACCGAAATTTCCAGTTCCCCCATTTGTTTTTAAATCATAAAAACCTGCTGCACCTGACCGGAAAGAAAGTAAGTTCTCACTACCAATATTATAGTTGCATCCATAATAACGTGTATATTTCCAGGGGATTTCTTCGTGGGTTATCGGATCCAGCCGTTGTATTTGATCCCCGGTAAGCAAACTGTAAGCTGAACTTTCAACAATGATTCTGTCACCATGTAAAATAGGAGGGTTATAGTATTGGATTTCTTTGTCCCATATCACTGTACCGTCATCAGCATGGTAAGCGATCATTCTTTTCCCCGATTCTCCAGCGAGCATATCGCGGGAAGGACGTGTTGCCTGAAGGAGAATGTTATATTCGGCTGAATACCCGAGCCAGCTTCCAAATACATTGCCCGTTTTTTGCCATAAAGTATCGCCGGTTTCAATATTTAAAGCTGCAAGAGTGTAATCTTCTTCAAGACAGATGCCTCGCCTTTCCAGCATATTTGTTATTGCCGCTGGCATTTTATCAAGGTAATACAATGTCTTTCCGTCAGAGATGATCGCGTTATGAATGAACCCGTTATTCGATTCAGTTCTCCATTTTTCATTAAATGTGTGCCTGTCCATAACAATAAGAAAATAACTGGCGCACTGATCGTAATTATACATACCGCCTGTGCGATAATCATTTAAATCAATAAATTCCAGATAGCTCCCCAACTCTTCCTTGTTTTTAAGTTTATTCAATAATAAGGCAGAGTACTTTACAAAATGAGCCCCGGCAACTAAATTATCTCCCGAAACACCTATATATCCCCACCGGAGTTTATAAGGCATCCGAACACTTTTGATTACTTCTCCGGTTTCAATATCCAAAACGTGAAGAGTAATTCCCTGTACAACATAAACCAAATCGGGAGTGACAATATAATTCGTGCCACGTGAGTTTGCTCCCGGAATATGTTCCTGATTATAGAACGGATCTAAAGGATCATCTGCGTACGATTCGTTATAATAGGTGCCAAATGTACCCAAACCGGTGAATTCAGTTTTCCATATAACCCTGCCTGTATAAACATCTCTTGCACTAATAGAGTTCATTCCTTCAATAATCAGCTTCCCGTCCATGATTTGTTCAGGTGGGCCATGTCCGTGCCTGGGTAAAACATCCATATTGGAAATACCTCCAAACCAGAGGATTCCAAGTGGAAGTTTTACTAATTCATCATCCGATTTAATGGTATTGGCCATGTTTCCATACTGGTGTGTCCAGTTCGAAGAACCTTTGGGTGCACCAGCACGGGTAAGCAGCAACCTGCTTTTTTTACCTTTTTCAATTTTTAATTCTTCATATACTCCTTTATTTATTGATTCTGAGTACTCTGCCAACTTATCCGCCGGGCCTTCTATCCATATTTTTCCGCCAAACGGACGAGTAATCGCGTAAATTTTT
>JADFUQ010000115.1 GCA_015222065.1 Bacteroidota bacterium | reverse complement strand
GTTGTTTTTCTTTTAGTTGTTTGCACCAGTCCCTCAGGGGAAATTCCCTGTGTTTCCAGTCTTTTAAGTAACACATCAGCTTTTTCGTCTTTCCCGATAACTGAACATAAGAGAGGAGTGGCACCAAGCGATTTAATATTCAGTGCAACATTTGCCGCCCCGCCAAGCCGGTTTTCTTTATGAGTGCTTGTTACAATGGGAATTGGAGCTTCGGGTGATATCCTTTCCACTTTTCCAAACATGTAGGAGTCTATCATCACATCACCAACAATAAGCACCCTGTAGGATGAGAAATTTTCAAAAAGCTTCCTGACCTGTGAACTATTTACCATGAATACTGTTTCTTAATTAACAATTATCAAAGATAAGTTTTTATTATACTATTGTAAACTTCTTCTTCCTTCCGGCTTCCAGCTTCGATCTTTAAGCTGTTACGAGTTTCGGGTTACGGGTTACGGGTTGATTGAACTTTGAACCTTGAACTCACCATTACATTGGATCAACATCAATGATAACCTGGAACGCACGATATGTATCTTTTTCGCTGAACTTATCCAATATATCCGTCAATAATTGTTTGGCACGTACGATTGACCGGTCTTTTTCAATTTTAAGAATTATTGTTTTGAGATACCATTTTTGTATTTTTCCTATAAGGGGAAATTCCGGTCCCAATACTCTTGCTCCAAAAGTTTCCCGAAGCTTATTACCCAGATGTTTAGCCTGCCTGTTTAATTCGTTCCTGTTTTTGTGTTTCAGTGTTATTTTTATTATACGGCAGAAGGGTGGATAATTGAATATTTTCCTTTCTTCCATCTGGGAATTATACATATGGATAAAGTTGTAATTAAGAACATCTTTAATTACAGGATGATTTGGTTCGGAAGTTTGAATTATAACTATGCCTTGTTTATTTCTTCTTCCTGCGCGACCGCTTACCTGTGCTAAAAGTTGAAAACTTCTTTCAAAAGCACGGAAATCGGGGAAATTGAACAAATTATCGGCATTCAGGACACCAACAACACTAACATTGCTAAAATCAAGTCCTTTGGAAACCATCTGGGTACCAACAAGAATATCAACTTCCCTGTTTTCAAACCGGTTAATAATAGTTTCGAATGATTTTTTTCGTCGTGTAGTATCCATATCCATTCTGGCAACCCGTGTCTCAGGGTACAATATGGCCAGTTCATCTTCAATTTTTTCAGTACCGAATCCACGGGTGCTAAGTGTGGCATTTCCGCAGGAAGGACATTTAGAAGGTATTGGTTGAGAGTAACCGCAGTAGTGACATACAAGTTTACTGATACCTTTATGGTATGTAAGACTTACGGCGCAATTTGGACATTGGGGTATCCAGGAGCAAAACATGCATTCGAGATATGGTGAGAACCCGCGCCTGTTTTGGAATAGTATGATCTGTTCGTTTGTTTCGAGTGCTTTTTCAATTACGTCTATAAGTTGAGGAGTAAAATGTGAACGCATTTTTTTCTTCCTGTAAGCTTCTTTTGTATCAGCAATGATAATTTCCGGAAGTTTTATTTCCATATGCCTTTTGGGCAGTTCGGCAAGTGTGTATTTCCCGGTTTCTGCATTACTAAAAGACTCAACTGACGGGGTTGCTGTTCCAAGAAGAACATTTGAGTGATTAAAGTTGGCAAGCATTATAGCTGCGTCGCGGGCATGATATCTTGGAGCAGGATCGAATTGTTTGTATGAATTTTCATGTTCCTCGTCTATAATAACCAGACCGAGGTTTTTGTAAGGTAGAAATATTGCTGATCTGGCTCCAAGAATTATTTTGCATTTTTCGGAGTTAGCTGAAACATTCCGCCAAATCTCCAGGCGTTCTGCATCACCATAACGAGAGTGGTATGCAGCCACTTTATGTCCAAATACTTTCCTTAGACGGTTTATTATCTGTGCTGTTAGAGCGATTTCAGGGAGAAGGTAAAGAACCTGTTTTCCCTTTTCAAGTTGTTGCCCGATAAGATGAATATATACCTCTGTTTTGCCGCTTCCGGTAACGCCATTTAATAGAGATACTTTGTTTTTCAAAAAGGAATCCTGAATTTTTTTAAGAGCTTTTTGCTGGTTTTCGTTTAAAATTTTTATTTCTTCAGCAACAAAATCAGGAGAGGGAAGTCTGGATATGGTTTTTTCATAGGTTTGCAATATCCCTTTATTTACCAGGCTATTCAATGATTGTGTACCTGCATCTGCATGTTGCAGAAGCTGCTTCCCGGACACCTCCTTTTCTTCATTATCGCTAAAAACGCCGGATTTCAGGATATATTCCTCTATAATTTTAAGTTGTTTTGGTGCTTTTACAAGTTTAGAAAGAGTGTTATTTAGTTCCATCTCAGTGATTTTGGGACCTAATTTTACATATTTCTCTTTCCTGGGTTTGTATGTTTCAGTTAGTGCTTCCTCAATCTGGATTGCTTTTTTATTGAAGAGACTATTAATTATTGGAATAACTTTAATTTCTCCTGAACTTTTTTCAAGTTCCCTGATTGTAACAGATTTTTTTCCCTTCACCAGTTGAAGAATTAGTTCTTCATGATCTGTTAATGTTTCCGTGGACTTAAATCCGGGATCATAAATGAAACGTGTTTCGCTTTCAAGCTTTAATCCTGAAGGAATTGCAGCACGCATAACTTCACCCAAAGAACACATATAATATTTGGCTATCCATTCCCAGAAGTTAAATTGTTTCTCACTGATAAGAGGTTCAGGATCAAGAACATCTTCAATTTCCTTAATTGAATATCCTGCAGGTGGATTTTGATGTATTTCCCTGATAAGTGCAGAGTAAATTTTCTTTTTACCAAATTGAACAATGGCACGTTTTCCGGGTTTGGTTTTACCGGTCAGTTTACCTGGAATTTTATAGGTAAAGAGAGATTTTATAGGAAAGGGAAGAATTACATTAGCGTACCAGGATTTTTCTCCCATAGGAAATGTATTTTTGGGTTACCGTGGAACCACTATGTTATGATATGTTTTTTTCGTAACGGAATTAATTAAATATCAGATTGAAAGAATATTTACCAGTTCCAGGAGTTCCCAGTTGACTTCTTTATGTGTTTTAATTGCTTTTCTGAATGGTACATGAACAATTTCGTTATTTTTCAATCCCACCATAACACTTTTTTGGTCGTCCAGAAGTGCTTCAACTGCAGCATGTCCCATTCTGCTTGCTGTAACCCTGTCGAAAGCTGATGGAGAGCCGCCCCGCTGAATGTGCCCTAACACAGTAACTCTTATAGAATAGTCCTTGAAATCATCCTTTACCTTATTTGCGATTTGTGCTGCACCGCCTTCTTCATCACCCTCAGCGACAATGATAATATTGCTGGTTTTTTTTCGTCTTGGGCCTTCTACGAGTTGTTTTTTTAAAGATTTTAACTGGTCTTTCACTTCGGGGATCAGAATTGCTTCAGCACCACATGCAATACCGCTGCGGATAGCAATAAAGCCTGCCTCGGCACCCATAACCTCAATAAAGAACAACCGGTTATGTGCACTGGCAGTATCCCTGATCTTATCAATGGCTTCGATAGCAGTATTGAGTGCAGTATCATATCCGATGGTACTATCCGTGCCGAAAACATCATTGTCGATCGTTCCGGGGACCCCGACAAACGGGATTTCATATTCCTCATTAAATATCCTTGCACCGGTAAAAGTTCCATCACCGCCAATCACAACTACCCCGTTAATATTCTGCTCTTTCAAATTGTCATATGCCTTTTTTCTGCCGGACTCAGTTTTGAATTCTTCGCATCGTGCTGTTTTAAGTATAGTGCCGCCTCTCTGGATTATTTCGCTTACACTATGCGATTTAAGAGGTTTAAAGAATCTATCAATCAGCCCCTGGTATCCTTGCATGATACCGGTTACTTTAAGATTATTATATATAGCTGTCCGTACAACGGCACGGATAGCCGCATTCATACCTGGAGCATCCCCTCCTGATGTCAATACTCCTATGTGTTTTATTTTTCCCATAAAATTTGATTATAAAGGTATTGAAAAATTAGAAAACTTTATTACGTTGTTCGTCGAAGATAAAACCACCTCGTTCTTTACTCAGG
>JADFUQ010000594.1 GCA_015222065.1 Bacteroidota bacterium | reverse complement strand
GGAGAATTGTATGAATGCCTTAAGAGTACTGATACTTGATGACGAAAGAAAAATTGCCGACAAAGTCTCTACATATCTGATGAAACAAGGGTATAATGCACAATCTGCCTATTTTCCCACCCAAGCCATTAAAATACTCAATCGTGATCCAATCGACATATTGATTTCCGATGTTCTCATGCCAGAGATGAATGGTCTGGATTTATTAAAAAAGATCAAGTCGTTATATCCGCATGTTGAAGTGATTATGATAACCGGTCATGGGGATATGGACATGGTTATCAAAGCAATGCATCTCGGAGCTGTTGATTTTATCAAAAAACCCTTCAGCTTTCTTGATATACAATTAGCAATCGAAAGAACAGGGAAATTCCTGAGATTACAGAATCAATTACAATTGGTCGAAAACCGGAGTTCCCTGATTTCGAGGGATCTTGAAAATAGAATAGAAAAAAATTTAATAGGGACCAGTAAAAAAATTAAACGCGTTCTTGAAACCGCATTAAAAGCAGGACAAGACCGGGATGTGAGTATATTGATCACCGGTGAGAATGGAACCGGGAAGGAAATTATTGCCCGCATAATTCATCATGCCAGTGAAAGAAATAAAGATGTATTCTTTCCTGTAAATTCTTCCGCAATTCCTGATTCGCTTATTGAGAGTGAGTTTTTCGGACATCGTAAGGGGTCGTTTACAGATGCAAAGGAAGATAAAAAAGGTATTTTTGAACTCGCCAATGGCGGCTCTTTATTTTTGGATGAAATTGCCGACATGCCGTTTGGCTTACAAGCAAAATTACTAAGAGCCCTGGAGGAGAAAAAAATAAAAAGAGTAGGAAGTAACAAAGAAATCGATGTTGATATTCGTTTAATATCTGCGACAAACCAGGATATCGATCAGCTTATTGAAGAAAAGAAATTCAGACTAGATCTTCTTCATCGTATCAATACCGTTACCATAGCTATACCTCCACTGCGCGAAAGGTTGGAAGATATTGAATCCTTACTCAATTATTTTGTAGAGTATTTCGCGAAAAGGAAGAATAAACCGATCCCTGTTATAGAACCCGATGTACTGGATCATTTGAAATCCTACTATTTTCCCGGAAATGTCCGGGAACTCAGAAACATGATCGAGCGTGCCTTTATTCTATCCGGCAATGATCAGTTAACCGTTTCAGATTTTCCAATTACCAATAAAAATGTTCTTCCTGAAAATAATGAATCACCCGGTTTAAATATTTTTGAAAACGAATTGTACCTTATAAGAGAAGCGATGAAAAAAACAAACTTCAACCAAAAAAAAGCGGCAGTGCTTTTGGGAATATCCAGGGATGCATTAATCAGAAGAATAAAAAAATATAATATTAAAATTAATAAAAATTTTCAAAATGAGTAAAACAGAATAAAAATAGAGCACAAGTGTGCGCTTTTAACAGGATTTTTTTTATGAATTTTAGATTTATCAAATAGCGACAGTATAGTTTCCCCTTAAAAAAGGGGACTAAGGGGTTGTAAAGCATTGACATATTTCAAAAGATTACGTTTAAAACAACCCTCTAACCCCCTTTGCTGAGGGTTTTGCAGATTGGTGAAATTGTACTAAAATGTCATCCCTGCGAAAGCAGGGATCCATGTGGAAATATTGCCTAAGTCATTGTTTTTTATAGATTCCCGCTTCCGCGGGAATGACAATTTGCGCGTTTTAAACGTCAAAATTGTTTAATTTACAACAGCCTGTGCTAAAGGGGAGTTAAATCTCTGATTATATGTTACTTATACTCTTCAACATTAATTTTTTTGAATTATCCAGGTTAGTAATAACAAGTTATAATCAGTGAAATCTGTGAAATCTGTTGTTTATGAATATATCAGGTTAATCTATATATATTTCTTTTTTTTCAGAATTGGCATGGTTCTGGTATGATATACAAGCAGGTTGAACATGAATTCAGGAGGAAGTGTATGTGATTAAAATTTAAGTGGTTTTAAATCTCATTTTATTCAATCTCATGCTTGTATTTCTTTTAATTTTTAGTATTTTGTTAGTTATGTACAATTAGAGAATAATTGGAGGGAAAAATGTCAAAAGGCACAATAAATAAAGTTATTCTAATTGGCCGTCTGGGAAAGGATCCTGAAATGCGTTATACATCATCAGGAACAGCCGTGGTCAATTTTAGTATGGCGACAAATCATTTCACGAAAGACAAGGATGGTAATAATGCTGACCAGACGGAATGGCATCAGGTTGTTGCTTTCGGTCGGACCGCAGAAGTTGCCGGAGAATATTTGAACAAAGGTAAACTTGTTTATATCGAAGGCCGGCTCCAAACCCGTTCCTGGGATGATCAGAATGGGCAAAAAAGGTATAAAACTGAAGTTGTATGCTCAAATCTTCAGCTTTTAGGAAGTAAAGGAGATTCTGAGACTCCGCAGGAGGAAGCGCCGGCTATGGAAAAAACGACAGAAGGTGATAACGAAAAAGACACTCAGACTGCTCCGGCAGGTGAAGAAGAAGACGATCTGCCATTTTAAAATTGGCCAAAAAAGAGAGGCTGCAACATTCGTCGTAGCCTCTTTTCAGGGTCACTTTCCCTCAAGCACGTTTTTCTAGTACGGTTTTGTGGTCCGGTTTATATTTTTTGTGGGGGATGGATTAATATAGAGATATGCTTCAAAAATTTCAAGTATTACTTTAAAAAATCCCAATCTAAACTATTATTATTTTTGTTTGGTAACCTGTCATATTTCAAGTAGTCAATATGCTGAGTTTACTTTGTGTTACTATTTACTGCAATAATCCCAACGCGTCGGGACCAGAGTAAGTGTTCTGCAAACGTCGCATTCTTTCTTAGTTCTTTAGCTCGTTCTTTTAGTTTTGGATTGTAGTATCTCTTCAACTAAAAACAACCCCCTATCCCCCTTTTTTCAGGGTGTTACAGATTAATGAAATCAGTACAAAAATGTCGTCCCTGCCCCTTTTGTCATTCCCCCGAGTACTCGGGGGAATCCAAAGGGGTAAACTCCAGCAGGGATCCAAATATTTTTTACGTAAGAGGTTATTTTTCAATGGATTCCCGCTGAGTTTACCCCGTACTTGATACGGGGCGGGAATGACAATTTGTGAGAAAGGCACAGTAATATT
>JADFUQ010000593.1 GCA_015222065.1 Bacteroidota bacterium | reverse complement strand
CGTTCTACCCGTCTTGGGGGCGGTTTTGTATTTGCACATCTTAATGGCCTTCCGGCAGGAAAATACCGTATCAGGGTTAAAGCTAATACCGATTGTCTCGTTGATCAAATTGACATCCGTCCGGCAATGGATGTGGGTATTGGTATCGTGGAAGAGACACATCCTATGGGTCATTATGACCATTTGTACAATAGGGCACACAGTGCCTTTTTTGATTATACTGAGGATATTTCTCAATCAAAACCTTTCCCTTCCATACCGGTGGTTGATGGAACAGGCACAATAACCATAAAAAATGGAGTTATTAGAAACGGGGTTGTTGGAATTATGTCCTGGGGAATCCAGTCTACGGCTAAAAATGTTAAAATTATTCTGGATAATGTAAAAATAATCTCATCCGGAATTAATGCCATTGCCGTTGACGTGCCACATGCAACAATCACTAATTGCCGTTTCGATATTACCAATCCCTTCATCATCAACCGGCATGGCGCTGAATTCTATGCAGTTGATTTACGCGGAAAAACAGCTTCGGAAGTTTCGTTTTCAGAATTCTTCGGAGGACAGGGTTGCCTGGCAATCAGGGGATTAAACTCCAGTATTCATCACAACTATTTCGTAAATCGTCAGACAGTAACCAATCATTACAGCATAATGGCTATGGGAGATGGCTCAAAGATCTTTGAAAATCGAATTGAGCCTGAAATAGGTTCAGGAATAGAAATATATATCCATAAAAGAATTGAGATTTTTAATAATGTGTTTAAAATAGAAGCAGCGCCTCCATCCTGCGAGTATCATGAAAGGTACAGCACCAACGCTATCAGAGTAGCCGATTATGGAGCTAAAGAGGGATCACCCAGGGGGTGCATAGAAAACAGGATTTATAATAACAAGTTTTTTATTACCGGAAAAAAATATGAAAAATACCCTGATTATATCCCTGTAGCCAATGCATTTTTTTACAGTACAAGTGCCGGGGATAATTATGTTTTCGGTAATGAAATTATTATCGACCAAAAAGATCCTGATACGGATGCTGAGGCATTCGCTTTTTATATTGGAAATTCCAGGGTCGGTTTATTATATAATAATCATATAACCTCCAATGTTACACCAATATGGGTTGCATGCGGTTATGGCAGTGCAACAAATACAAAAATATACAATAACCGGATCACAAAAGCTCCAAACACTATAGGAAATTTCAAACCGGTAATGATGGGATGGCCCGAAAGACCTGATTGTTTGGCAAAAAATATTGAGTTTCGCTCAAATGATATTGAAGGGATGGAATTTGATGTAGATATGACAGATCAGCACCACAGTTACTCAGTGTATTGGACCCTTAATGTAAATGTGGTAAACAAAAAAGGAGAAGCCGTGAAAGATACTGAAATACGGATACTGAATAAAAACGGGAAGGAAGTTATTAGTCGAAAGGCAGATAAAAACGGATATTTAAGTATGGAATTACTAGAGTATTCAGTAGATAGTAAAGAAAAAACTTTCCTGTCACCTTATACAGTAATTGCCGGGAAGAAGAAAACAGAAGTGCAACTTAATAAAAACAGTGAGACCACATTGGTAATAAGGTAATATTGAACCTGATATTTAAACTCCTGTCAGGCCAGTATTACATCTTTTCAAGAACAATTATCTTATAAACCTTAAGGTTCGGAATTCGCACTATAGTACTTTCCCCTTCCCTGGTTATGGGAATATTTATTATACCTTCCTGATCAGGTGAAACGGCCCATGCGTTTTTTACTGCTCCGGTATATAACAATATGATCCCACCCACGTTACGCTGACTATTATAATTAAAAAGATGGATTATTTCCCGTTTTTCTTGTGTGTCGTGGGAAACACCAACCCATTCAGGGGCTGTAACTGTCAGGGGTAATATTTTTCCCGCCGCCCAATAAACAGCAGATTTAAGCTCATTTACATTTTCAGGCATCATCCATTTCGATTCATAACCTAGTTTTATTTCACCCTCCGGCTGAACTAATTCAGGTAAGTAGATAATTCGTCCTTCCCCGTAATTGAAAGAAAAAACATTACTTTTTATTTTTCCTGATTCTGTTTCAAAACCCTCAACCGGGCCAGGTTCAATTTCTGATAGCATTTCTTCAAGCAAATTTTCTTTTCTTAGTCTTCGCCACCCATCATACATGCCCGTGTTACCGGTAGCTACAATTCCGCCGCCATTTTTCACGAATTCTTTAATCTTTATTATTGCCTGCTCACTCAAACTTTCCTGGTTAGCAAGAACAACTACATAATATTTCCTAAGTTGTTCCAATTGCAGGTCGAAGATTATATCAAACGGAATTTGCCTTTGTTGCAAGGCCTGTTCAGCCATATTAACTGCGATTTGAGTTTCAGTAGTATTATAAGCCATAGATGGATAACTTCTAAGGACTGCCACTTTTTCAGCTCCATTCATGTGAATATATAAATCTTTATGGGCAAGCCAAAAGTCAAGATATTTCTTGCCCACCCCTTCAGGAAGTCCCATGCCGAGTGAACCAATGGTTCTGTTTAAGGCCAGATTTTCAGCAAAATCCTGAGGCTTTTTATTGTATGTCATTATAAAATTGTTGGTAGTGCGGCCTAATTTATAATGACGGAATTTTCCAATAGCTACACCCTCTTCCCAACGGGGATAATTCGTATCCTCAGTCCAGATAACATTGGTATATTGCATTAGGTCCGGATGGTTAATTCCGGCTTCCCATGCCCTGTTACTTCCTACCAGTCCATGGGGATTCACTTCAATGGCTATCTCCTTATTTAATTCACGTGCAAACCTGGCACATTCTGCCAATCTTGTTGTAAAAGTCCAGCATCTGAAATCAATCCATTCCTGTATTACCGGGTCTTTAATAGCAATCATTTTTTCCGCGGGATTAGGATCATTCCACATTGGAGGAAGAATGAAAGAAACATTTTCGAAACCAAATCTTTCCACTCGCTTTGATGGCGTGTACTTCTCCTCAAGATATTTCCTGAAGGCAGCTATAGTAGCCGGATTAAAGTCAGCCTCAGGAGGATAATTATAATCAAAATTATCGAAATGAATGAAATCAGTTTTCACCTTTTCTACCGCATAGCGAATGATCTTTTCCTTAAAATAATTCATATAACCATTATGGTTAAAGCAGGGCCTGTATCGGAATGTTTGCTGATAGCCGTAAGTGAGCAGAATTGGTTTCCCGTTAACATCAATTTGATACCATAAGTCTGTTTCAGCTTCAGGAACTTCAGCGAAAAAGGTTTCATAAGCCATCGTGTTCCATTGAATATAGGTGTCAACTTTCATTCCATATTTATGGGCAATCGCTGCAGTCTTCGCTGCTATATTCATATGACTCTTTTCTGCATTAAATCCAAATCCTTTGTAACAATAAATATGATAAACGGAGATCCCTGATTCAGCAAGTGATTTTATATAATCCTCTGAGGTTTGGTATTCATAAAATTCTCTTTGCCATTGGTTAAAGTTCCCGTTATTACGCCGCACCTGGAAAATCCAGGGCTCATGAGTAGCGCCTGCATCAACAAAGCCTTCCCTGATCCATTCAGGAGTATATTTTGCCAGGTCGTCAGGTTTACTTTGGGCAAATAGTAAGCTCTCCACTATAAAAAATATAAGAAGTAACAAAGGGAAAAGAATTTGTTGAACATTTAGCTCTGTTTTTCTTGATGTTTTTGTTAATTTCATTGATTAAAAATTAATGGAATTAATAACTTGATATTTAACAGATAGTACTATCTTCAATCCCTGCTAAGATAAGGTAATTTAAATGAACTAAAGTTATAAGTGAACTAAAGTTGAGAAGAGAAGAAGTTATAACTTTAGTCACTTCTTTATTTTAAACTTTAGTAATTAACGATTTCTGATATGAAATTTCGGAACACAAAATTTTTCCTTATTTCTCTTTTAATTATTGCCCTGACTTTTTCAAATTGTCAAGATAATAATAATAGTGGAACATCTGTTAGATTTCCCAAAATCTCAAAGCTTGTTCCCATAACGTCTGGTCCAAAGGAACATCTTTTTGCGAGTTATTATGGAATAAACTCGTGGAGTGCAAATCAAAAATATGCAACGGTATTGGAAACGAATGTTAAATTCAGAATACCAACAGAAAACGATACTGCCACATTAGGGCTTGTAGATATGGAAACACATGAATTTATTCCAATAGCAAAAACAAGAGCATGGAATTTTCAACAAGGCTGCATGGCACATTGGTTAGCAACATCACCGGATTCTTTGATTATTTATAATGATTATGTTAACGGGAAATTCGTATCGGTTATTTTGAATGTATTTACCAAAAATAAAAGAGTAATTCCCTGGCCGGTAAGCGCTGTTTCCTCAAATGGTAAAGAAGCGATTTGTATTAACTTCACCAGGCTTAGGATAACCCGTCCCGATTATGGATATGGTGGGCACGGACAAGACCCGAAAAAAGATGATCCTTTTCCCGCGGATGATGGATTATTCATTGTAAATCTTGAAACGGGAAAAGCAAAACTTCTTGTTTCTATCGAACAGGTAAAAAGCCTGGTGCCTGCTATTGAGGACACCGGAATGGAATATTTTAATCATACTCTTTTCAGCAGGGACGGGAGTAAAATTTTCTGGCTTGCACGTGCATATAAACATTGGAACACAACTGCTTTCACGGTCAATAAAGATGGTACAGATTTGCAAAGATGCTTTCCTGATGAATGGGGAGGGTCACACTTTGACTGGCTTGATGGTAATAATCTGATGGTCACTGCAAAATATAAGGGGGAGGCTTTTGGACACATACTTTTTACTGTTGGAAATAATAATTATGAAAGACTTGGCAACGGACTGTTGGATTACGACGGGCATGGAACGTTCTCGCCTGATGGAAAGTGGATGATTACTGAAACATATCCTGATAATGAATCACAAGAGCAAAAGCTATATTTAATGGATATGAAAACCCAGGCAGTATTACCGCTTGGCCGGTTCGTTGAACCTCCTGAATTTACAAAAGGCTGGCGATGTGATTTGCATTCCAGATGGAGTCCGGAAGGAGATTTGACCGGTTTCAATTCAACCTTTACAGGAAGCAGACAAGTCTATATATTTAAATTCGATTGAGGAAGGTTATTCATTTTGCTTTAAGGTGCAATAATGCATCAGTGGCACCAAATGGGGATGTTAAAGACAACTTACTACCGCCTTTTATAGTTTCAGATTCTTTAAATTCTCCATTATCCGGATTAAACCATTCCACTTGAAACGGACCAATAGCGTCCCCGAGATCAATAACAACTTCCCGGCCCTCCGGAAGATACACAAGATACTCTTTGCCCTTATTTGCCAAACAATAATTGGATGAGGCCAGGTCTGGAGATGGAATCATATGGATCAAATCCATACGACGTGCAAACATAAGAGTATATCCCATGCTCTTGCGTATAGGTTCAACCCAACCCGGGTCAAATTTTCCAGTCAATATGTTTTTCCCAGTCAATACTTTGCATTCATAGGTATCCATGAATATTGGGTTAAGACCGCGAAGAAAACTCTTCCAGACCCAAGCCTGATTACCCCAGATTCCCCCAAGATGATCTGTGTCTATAATTATTACCTTAGAGCCATCAGATGGTGGTGGATTATCACGGTAACCGCCTTCCCGATTTGGAGAAATCCAATCTGCAGGACTATGAAATAATATGCTATTTTCTCCGCCTTCATATTGAAAAGTCATGCCCACAGGATGTTGCTTTGCTAATTTCTTTTCATAGTTTTTAATAAATGTAATCATGTAGTATTGCCATTCTGTAGAAGGTGGATGATTTTCATTTGATATTTCATATAGTACATTATCAAATTCATTGACTGTTTCAATTACTTTTTTAACATACTCCTCTTGTATTAATGTGATTTCTTTATTTCCTAATGTGTGAATTTCAACACCATTCTCATCATTGTTTGAATCTCCGTTTATTCCATTTATATTATTGGCTGGGTGAAATGGGTGATTTTCAAATGCATCTGGTGAATACTGAAGCCCCCATCCTTCAAAAAGCATTATTGATACGTATATACCTGTGTCTGCAGCCAGTTTCACCCGCTGTTTCAAGCGGTCAAAATAAGCCGGGTCAAATTGGTGTAAGTCAAATTTTGGGTTTCCGTCCAATGCATTTCCCGGACCGGTGCGTGCCCAGGGATGAGGAACTACTTTATGAATTTTTGCTTCATCTTCTCTGTTCCCGCGTGTATCCCAATTCAGAAGATCCCAGGCCCACAGGCGAATAAAATTATGATTGTATTTCTTCATCCATTGAAGATAATGGACAAAATCAAATTTTTCCGGTGGATCAGCAGGGCTCATATCAACCAGATTATTCCACGTATGTGAACCTGTGAGATAAACTGCTTTACCTCCGTCATTAGTGAAATATCGTGGATTTTCCTTGCTTACCCGCAAAGGTCCATGCAACTTAACTACTTTATCTTGAGCATGAACACTTATACTCAAAAATGAAGTGCAAAAAACACATATAATATAAGTCAACAAATAATACTTCATAAGGTTACCTCCTGCTATATTTTAACATCATTAATCCTTTTTAATTTGTTAGAATGTATCATCACAATTACCATCCTTTTTAGTAGGGTATTGAAGATTAGCCCTTTATTTTAAATAATAAATGTCGAATGTTAAATAAAAAATGTTAAAGTTCCTGTAAATCATACTTAACTTTATTATTTATCATTT